>NZ_JAESMM010000032.1:0-3296 GCF_017893165.1 Staphylococcus sp. GDX8P54P | reverse complement strand
ATTGCGAGCTAACATTACAAAGATAAAAGCAATAATACCAGCAATAATTGATACAGGAATTTGGATAAACTCGCTAACAAGATATCCAACGAGTAGTACTGCTAATACTATCCATGAAAGCTTAAATAACTTAGAATCTTTAATTACACTTTTAGGATCTGATAGATTTTCTGTATCGAACGTTTTAGGTATGGATTTTCTGAAATATAGCCATAATACAACAATACTTGCAAGTAAAGAGAATAGATTGGGAATCATCATGCGACTTACATATTCAATAAATCCAATATGGAAGTAGTCAGCAGAAACGATATTAACCAAATTACTTACAATTAGTGGAAGAGACGTAGTATCTGCAATGAATCCACTTGCAATGATAAAAGGAAAAATGACTTTTTGATTAAACCCTAAATTTCTTACCATAGCGAGCACGATTGGAGTGAGAATTAATGCAGCTCCATCGTTCGCAAAGAAAGCTGCTACAATAGCGCCTAACAACATAATGTAGACAAACATTTTAAACCCATGACCATTTGAAGCTCTGACCATATGTATAGCTGCCCATTCGAAAAATCCAATTTCATCTAAAATTAATGAAATGAGTATAACAGCGACAAAGGTTAACGTCGCATTCCAAACAATCCCTGTAACTTCAATAACATCCGAGAGACTGACAACGCCTGTAATAATAGCGATGATAGCACCAAACAATGCTGTAATACCAATATCTAACCCCTTAGGTTGCCAAATAACAAACATGAGAGTTAAAAGAAAAATAATAATCGCTAGAATAGTCATTATGTACATTCACCTGTCTTTATCTTTTTACACATACATTGTTGAGTAGGAGAGCTAATATAAGTTAATTCATTGTTGATTGAATCTAAGGACTTATGATTAAGTCGGTACATGCGCTTAGTACCGTCTTTTCGTGTAGATACTAATTCATTATCTACTAGAATTTTCATATGATGACTTAATGTAGGTTGTGAAAATTGAAAATACGCTAATAAATCACAAGCACATAATTCACCGCAAGATAATAAGTCTAATATTTCTAATCGACTTGGATCCGATAAAATTTTTAATTGTAATGATAGTTCCTTATAAGACATATGGATGTCATCCCTCCTTTATTATAGATTATCATCTATATAGACAAATATCTATATATATAATACTTTTTGCAATAATACATTTAATTAAAACCTTGTTTTAAACATCGATGACAAGGTCTAATGTAGGACGTGGAGACATCATTTTCGGAATGATATAAATAAATCCATAAATGGAGATAAATCGAAAATATTTATACCCCTAGGGGGTATGTGTTATAGTATAAGTATAGCTAATATAATATTTTCATAAATAGGAGGGGTTAATTTGAATAATAATGGTGAAGAGCATAATCATCAAAATCACATGAATCATTCCAATCACATGCATCATGATAACCATGCCTCACATCATCATAGTGGCCATGCACATCATCATGGAAATTTTAAAGTTAAGTTTTTTGTTTCATTAATTTTTGCAATACCTATCATTCTTTTATCGCCAATGATGGGTGTTAACTTACCTTTTCAATTCACATTTCCAGGTTCTGAATGGGTAGTGTTAATATTAAGTACAATTTTATTCTTTTATGGTGGTAAACCGTTCTTGTCTGGTGGTAAAGATGAAATTGCTACAAAAAAACCAGGCATGATGACCTTAGTTGCCCTAGGTATTTCAGTAGCTTATATTTATAGCTTGTATGCTTTTTATATGAATAACTTTAGTAGTGCAACTGGTCATACAATGGACTTTTTTTGGGAATTAGCAACCTTAATTTTAATTATGCTATTAGGACATTGGATAGAAATGAATGCTGTCGGAAATGCTGGAGATGCTTTAAAGAAAATGGCAGAACTGTTACCTAATAGTGCTATTAAAGTTATGGATAATGGCCAACGCGAAGAAGTTAAAATATCAGACATCATGACTGATGATATCGTCGAAGTAAAAGCCGGAGAAAGCATTCCGACAGATGGTATTATCGTTCAAGGACAAACATCTATAGATGAATCCCTAGTCACTGGAGAATCTAAAAAAGTACAAAAAAATCAAAATGACAACGTCATCGGGGGTTCTATTAATGGGTCTGGAACAATACAAGTCAAGGTTACAGCTGTGGGAGAAGATGGATATCTTTCTCAAGTTATGGGACTTGTTAATCAAGCACAAAATGATAAATCTAGTGCTGAATTGTTATCTGATAAAGTAGCGGGTTATTTATTCTACTTTGCTGTAAGTGTTGGCGTGATTTCTTTTATTGTCTGGATGCTCATTCAAAATGATGTTGATTTTGCATTAGAACGTCTTGTAACTGTGTTAGTCATTGCTTGTCCACATGCTTTAGGCTTGGCAATACCTTTAGTCACTGCACGTTCTACTTCAATTGGTGCACATAATGGTTTAATTATTAAAAATAGAGAGTCTGTAGAAATAGCTCAACATATCGATTATGTAATGATGGATAAAACTGGTACTTTAACTGAGGGTAACTTTTCTGTGAATCATTATGAGAGCTTTAAAAATGATTTGAGTAA
This sequence comes from Staphylococcus sp. GDX8P54P, assembly GCF_017893165.1. Classification (NCBI taxonomy): domain Bacteria; kingdom Bacillati; phylum Bacillota; class Bacilli; order Caryophanales; family Staphylococcaceae; genus Staphylococcus; species Staphylococcus sp. GDX8P54P. The sequence continues at coordinate 705 of NZ_JAESMM010000032.1, read as the reverse complement.
TGAAACAATATTAAGCCTTTTCGCCTCATTAGAAAGTCAATCTAATCACCCATTAGCTATAAGTATTGTTGATTTTGCGAAAAGTAAAAATGTTTCATTTACTAATCCACAAGACGTTAATAATATTCCAGGTGTCGGATTAGAAGGTCTAATTGATAATAAAACATATAAAATAACAAATGTCTCTTATCTTGATAAACATAAACTTAATTATGACGATGACTTATTTACTAAATTAGCTCAACAAGGTAATTCAATCAGCTATTTAATTGAGGATCAACAAGTCATTGGCATGATTGCTCAAGGAGATCAAATTAAAGAAAGCTCAAAACAAATGGTAGCTGATTTACTATCAAGAAATATTACACCAGTCATGCTTACAGGTGACAATAATGAAGTGGCACACGCTGTCGCAAAAGAATTAGGTATTAGTGATGTCCACGCACAACTCATGCCAGAAGATAAGGAAAGCATTATAAAAGATTATCAAAGTGACGGTAATAAAGTCATGATGGTCGGAGACGGTATCAACGATGCGCCGAGTCTTATAAGAGCCGATATTGGTATAGCAATTGGTGCAGGCACAGATGTTGCAGTAGATTCAGGTGATATCATACTTGTTAAAAGTAATCCATCAGATATTATTCATTTCTTGACCCTTTCAAATAATACTATGAGAAAAATGGTGCAAAACTTATGGTGGGG
>NZ_JAESMM010000031.1:0-10709 GCF_017893165.1 Staphylococcus sp. GDX8P54P | reverse complement strand
TCAACTTTGCAACAGAACCGAAGGCATCGTATTAGGGGGCTCACGTGCAAGAGGCACCCATACAGAAAATTCTGATATAGATATCGGAATCTATTACAATTCAGACTCATTTGACCTGACAGCGATTAATCAAATTGCTACAGAATTGGATGATAAAAATAGAAACAACCTTGTTGTGCCTCCCGGAGCGTGGGGTGATTGGATTAATGGCGGCGGATGGTTATTTATAAATGGGTATCATGTTGACTTGATTTTACGTGATATAAAACGGGTAGAACAAATAATCAAAGATACGGAGCAAGGAATTGTTACTGCCAATTATCAGACCGGGCATCCCCATGGTTATATAAGTGCAATGTATCGTGGAGAATTAGCGATTAGTAAAATACTATATGCTAAGAACGAAAGCTTATGCGAATTAAAAAAGCAGGCAGAAATTTACCCTACTGCTCTAAAGAAAAGCTTGATGAACTTTTTTATATTTGAAGCTGAATTCTCTTTAATGTTTGTAAAAGCAAATGCGGGGGTAGAGGATAAATATTATATTGCAGGCCATGTTTTTCGTATTATTTCATGCTTAAATCAAGTACTATTTGCATGTAATAATGCTTATTGTATCAACGAAAAGAAAGCTATAAAACTGCTTGAAACTTTTGAACATAAACCTGAAAAATATACCGAGAAGGTAAATCATATTTTTGAAGTACTCGGTATCTCACTTTTTGAATGCTACGATATGACCGAGAAACTTTATAAAGAAGTGAATGAAATTGTATCGGAGATAAATAACTTTTTAAACGAGGAGAGTTCAGATGAAAGAAAACAAATATGATGATAATATATTTTTTCAAAAATACAGTCAAATGAGTCGCTCGCAGAAAGGACTGGCTGGTGCGGGAGAATGGGAGACTTTGAAAAAGATGCTACCTGATTTTAAGGGTAAGCGTGTGCTTGATTTAGGATGCGGCTATGGATGGCACTGTATATATGCGATGGAAAACGGTGCTTCCTCTGTAGTAGGTGTTGATATTTCTCATAAAATGCTCGAAGTAGCAAAAGGAAAAACCCATTTTCCACAGATTGAATATGAATGCTGTGCCATAGAAGATGTGGATTTCCCAGAGGAGAGCTTTGATGTAATACTAAGTTCGCTTGCGTTTCATTATGTAGCAGACTATGAGAATTTAATAAAAAAGATATATAGGATGCTGAAGGCTGGTGGCAATTTAGTTTTTACAGTTGAACATCCTGTTTTTACTGCTCATGGAACACAAGACTGGTATTATAACGAAAAAGGAGAAATACTGCATTTCCCGGTGGACAATTATTATTATGAGGGCAAACGGACAGCTATGTTTTTGGAAGAAAAGGTTACAAAATATCATAGAACACTGACCACATATCTAAATACACTGCTTTCAAATAGTTTTATAATAAATCAGATTGTGGAGCCACAGCCGCCAGAGAACATGATGGATATTCCGGGGATGGCGGATGAAATGCGACGCCCAATGATGCTGATTGTATCGGCAAAAAAGAAGATGTAATAATATAGAAAAAATAAACGAGGAGTATGTAAATGAGATCAGAAAAAGAAATGATGGATTTAGTACTTTCTTTAGCAGAACAGGATGAACGTATTCGAATTGTGACCCTTGAGGGGTCACGCGCAAATATTAATATACCTAAAGATGAATTTCAGGATTATGATATTACATATTTTGTAAGTGATATAGAACCGTTTATATCTAATGATGACTGGCTTAATCAATTTGGGAATATAATAATGATGCAAAAGCCGGAGGATATGGAATTATTCCCACCTGAAGAAAAGGGATTTTCCTATCTTATGCTATTTGATGATTACAATAAAATTGATCTTACCTTATTGCCCTTGGAAGAGTTAGATAATTACCTAAAGGGCGATAAATTAATAAAGGTTCTAATTGATAAAGATTGTAGAATTAAAAGGGACATAGTTCCGACTGATATAGATTATCATGTAAGAAAGCCAAGCGCAAGGGAGTATGATGATTGCTGCAATGAATTTTGGAATGTAACACCTTATGTTATTAAAGGATTGTGCCGCAAAGAGATACTGTTTGCAATCGATCATCTGAACCAGATTCTACGGTTTGAACTACTTAGGATGATGTCGTGGAAGGTTGGGATAAAGACAGAATTTTCATTAAGTGTTGGGAAAAATTATAAGTATATTAACAAATACATTGATGAAGATCTATGGAATAGATTATTATCTACATATCGCATGGATTCCTATGAAAATATTTGGAAGTCATTATTTATATGCCACCAATTGTTCAGGGAAGTGTCCAAAGAGGTAGCAGAACTACTGGGGTTTGATTATCCAGAGTATGGTAAGAACATAACAAGATATACCGAGGACATGTATAAAAAATATGTTGAAAATGACTATTTTTAAAGATTAGCAAAGATTATTAACCATAAGCAAGGGGTGTAAATGTATGGAAAGTACTGATGTTATAAATGAAATTAGAGGTATATTACCTCGTAACTCAATTGGAAAATATGATTTACTAACTATTTTTACACATAAAACCGTTTTTGATAAAATTGTAAAAGTACTATCATTGGATTTTCAAAATAAAGTAGATTATGTGGCTGCCCCAGAAGCAATTGGATGGATACTAGGCACTGCCATAGCCAAAGAACTTGGAGTGGGGTTTATTGGAGTAAGAAAAGGTGATAAGCTGCCATACGCAAAAGAAGAGATTATTTCGACACATTTTACCGACTATTCAGGTCAAGATAAAAGCTTTGAAATATCTAAGAGTTCTATTGTGAGGAACAAAAGAGTTTTGATTGTAGATGATTGGATAGAGACAGGTTCTCAAATGAAGGCTTTAATAGCTTTGTTAGAGAAATTGGATTGCAGCATTATTGGGTTGGCTACTATTGGGATTGATATAAATGAGGTTACTCAAAAATGGATAGACAGCAGTTTTGTAGCTTATATTGGCTCAAACATATAATAAACCGAAAGAAAATCTTGAATCAAAATTTTGGATGGCGTTAATTTACAATACAACGAAAGATGTTTACTCTTTTTTTATAAATTTTAAGAGGCGTTAAAAAACAGTTTTCAGACGAAAGGAGATCGAAGTTGAGTATAGATTTAAGTAACAAAAAAATTCCGAAAGAAGCAATTCAAGCATTAAAAACTATAGCGGAACTACTTGATAATATGTTAATTGGGGTGTATTTGTATGGTTCGGCAGTAATGGGTGGTTTACGTATGAATAGCGATGTAGATATTTTGGTAATAACAAATCAAAGTTTATCTGAAAAAACTCGAAGGAATCTTACAAATAGGTTAATGCTTATATCTGGGAAAATAGGAAACATAAAAGATATGAGGCCTCTTGAAGTTACGGTCATAAATCAAAAGGATATTGTCCCTTGGCATTTCCCCCCCAAATATGAATTTATGTATGGCGAGTGGCTAAGAGAGCAGTTTGAAAAGGGAGAAATTCCTGAGTCGACTTATGATCCGGATTTAGCAATACTTTTAGCACAACTAAGAAAAAATAGTATTAACCTTTTGGGACCAAAGGCAACAGAAGTAATTGAGCCTGTGCCAATGACAGATATTCGAAAAGCAATTAAAGAATCGTTGCCCGGGTTGATAGCTAGCATTAACGGTGACGAACGCAATGTGATTTTAACTTTAGCCAGAATGTGGCTGACAGCATCTACTGGTGAAATTCGCTCAAAAGATCTGGCAGCTGAATGGGCGATACCTCAATTACCCGATGAGCATGCTACTTTACTCAACAAAGCGAGAGAGGCTTATTTAGGAGAGTGTGTTGACAAGTGGGAAGGAATGGAATCTGAGGTGGCTGAACTCGTTAATCATATGAAAAAGTCTATAGAGTCTTCCCTTAATATCCAATTACCTTTTCGAATAGTTTAAATATAACAAAGACTAGTTGTTAATGTGCATTATTGATTGCTTCGATATGTTCCCCCATATATCAGTTTCTTAAAAAATAATCAAAATACCGTTGATACGTTCCCGCGAACGAAAGGGTTAAAAATCAGCTTAAGACATCAATGCCATCAACTAGAGCCACGTTGAGACGTGTGTTTTATTGTCCCACAAAAGTGCAGACGATTTTATCAGTGTAAAAATGGAGTACGCAGACGACCGAAAAATCCAGCCAGATCGTATCACCTACAGGCTTATTCAGGAGTATATCGAAGAAAAGTACGGCTTCAAAGTTCACACTGCAAACATTGCAGAGGTCAAAAGAAACTTAGGCCTGCCGATGTACGACGCACCAAACGCAGTTGAAGAACTAAAACGCCCATATAAACCAGCACCAGAATATAAAGTAGAAGCTATTAAAGACGCATTAAGGCACTTCAAGGTCATAGATTAAAGTAAAGTACCCTTTCAGCAGATCATTACTGTTGAGAGGGTCTTACTTTTTCAGAAGCCGGCCAATGTAAGGATAGCCCTACAAGATTGCGGGTCTTTCTCTTCGAGCCATGTTTCCAGATTGCTTATAGCGATATCCTTTTGAATATGGATGCTCTCTTCAAATCGATATTCGATTGCACATGTAAGGATATCAACAGGTTCATCAAGAACCTTACCGCCAAGAACTGGGTATTCGTCAATTACAATCCAGTCAGGTGGGAGACCATCAAAGAGAGCCTGCGGATACAATTCCCTAAAGTGAATCTCAATTTCCATAGCTTCGATCTCACCTTGTTCTTTATCTGGGTAACAAGTGGCATAAGATACATCGAAGCCTCTAGTGAGCAGCATCTGAACGACATTGATGAGTTCAATATCAACAGGAATGGTCTTATCGGCGCATTTACAACAAGGCTTCGACCAAATTTCACTGTATAGCTCTAAACATCGTGGACACATCGTCATCATACAATCACTTCCTTCACCAGTTTATAGAAAGTAGTTCTTTTAAGATTAAGTGCCTGCATAGTTGCAGTTGCAGTTTGCTCGCCAGTGCGGTGATATTTACCGCCGGGTACACTGGAATAACCGAGGTTACAAGTCTATTGTTTGGAGATGCGTCAGCCGTTTGGAGGAAAAAGGATCTGAATGTACTGCCCCTACCATAAACGAGGAAACATTGCAGACAGCAGTGGTCAAGGCTATTAACGAACTTTTGGCTAACAAAGAACCCTTCCTCCAGGCGTTGCAGAAAAACATAGCTACTATACTTAATGAAGAAAATGATAATGCCACCAATGATATTGATAGCAAATTGGAAGAATTACAACAACAGCTTCTTATCCAAGCAAAATCCAAGAATGACTATGAAGATGTGGCTGATGAAATCTACCACCTTCGAGAATTGAAGCAAAATGCACTTGTTGAAAATGCAGAGCGTGAAGGAAAAAGGCAACGAATCGCTGAAATGACTGATTTCTTTAATGAACAATCCTGTGAGTTAGAGGAATATGATGAGCAGTTAGTAAGGAGGCTTATAGAAAAAGTTACGGTATTTCATGATAAGTTCGCCGTTGAATTCAAATCAGGAGTCGAGATTGATGTAGAAGGGTAATCTTTAGAAAGAGAACAGAAGAATTATATTGGATTTTTAAAGATAATATGATATAATAAAACGACTTGGAGGTGGAAGAATGTATAACTTTTCTTGCTAATTATATGATGCATAATAAGATATTTAAAGAAACGGCTATAGAACCGTTTGTTTTGTTATGCAAATTGCAAGAAAGTTAAGTATTCTACACTCAATAATACATTACAGTAACCTTATGTTATGTATAACAAAAGGTAATAATAGTATTTGTTTTTGAGCCGTAAGAATTTACTTTCTTGCGGCTTTTAATATTTGTAAAAGAAAGGAAGATAAACGTGATAGACAATGATACTATGTCATTCATGACAAAATCCTTGCAGAGTTGGATAACATTATAGAGTAATTAATGCCGAAAACCGACTTTGCTTATAAAATTTTTATAATGTAAAGGAGGAAGAAATATATGTCCTTAATAAATGTTTCAAATCTAACTTTTTCATATGAAGGAAGTTATGACAATATTTTTGAAAATGTAAGTTTTCAGATAGATACAGATTGGAAACTCGGTTTTATTGGAAGAAACGGACGCGGTAAAACTACTTTCTTAAATTTACTGCTTGGCAAATATGCGTATTCCGGCAATATAAGTTCTACAGTTAAGTTTGAGTATTTTCCTTATGATGTGGAAGATAAGAGTCTATATACAATTGAAGTAATGAAGAGTATTTGTACGGAATGTATGGATTGGGAGATTTTTCGTGAAATATCATTGCTTGATGTTCAAGAAGATGCTTTATATCGTCCGTTTAATACATTGTCAAATGGTGAGCAAACGAAGGTCCTTCTTGCAGCTTTATTCCTTACAGCGAGTTGTTTCCTGCTTATTGATGAACCTACAAACCATCTTGACATCGATGCACGTAATGTAGTGCAAAACTATTTGAAACGCAAGAAGGGGTTTATTTTGGTATCTCATGATAGAAGCTTACTTGATCAATGTGTTGACCATATACTATCTATCAATAAAACGAATATCGAAATCCAAAAGGGAAATTTTACTTCTTGGTGGGAGAACAAAACGTTACAAGATAATTTTGAACTGGCAGAAAACAAGAAACTCCTTAAAGAAATAGGAAGGTTGTCTTATGCAGCAAAACGTAGTTCAAACTGGTCAAATAAAGTAGAAAAAAGTAAATATGGAACAACAAATTCTGGTTCAAAACTGGATAAGGGTTATGTTGGACATAAGGCTGCAAAAGCGATGAAACGTGCCAAAAATATTGAGTCAAGACATCAGGAAGCCGTTTTACAAAAATCAGAACTGCTCCACAACATTGAACAATATGATGACTTAAAAATTTCACCACTTGAATTTCACAAAGAGTGCTTAATAGAAGCGAATGATTTATCATTGTCTTATGGAGATAAAGAAGTATGCAGTAATCTTAATTTCAGAGTCAATATTGGTGATAGAGTTGCCATTATCGGAAAAAATGGGAGTGGTAAGTCTAGTATCCTAAAATTGATTAATGGAGATGATATTAAATTTACCGGAAATTTTATGCTAGCAAGTGGACTAAAAATTTCTTATATTTCGCAAGATACTTCATATTTAAAAGGTAATCTATCTGAATTTGCCTATAATAATAAGATCGATGAAACTCTATTTAAAACGATTCTTCGTAAACTGGATTTTAATAGAGAGCAGTTTGATAAGAACATGGTGGATTTTAGTGCTGGTCAGAAAAAGAAAGTACTAATTGCTAAAAGCCTTTGTGAAAGTGCACATTTGTATATATGGGATGAGCCATTGAACTATATTGATATTTTTTCACGTATCCAAATTGAAAAAATGATTTTGGAATATTGTCCTACACTATTGTTTGTGGAGCATGATGATGCTTTTTGCAATAACATTTGTACGAAAAATATTAATTTAGGTTTGTAGAGATTTTGAGTTGCCACAATAACTAAAAGATATTTACATGAAAGGGTGAAGAAATGTTAAAACAAAAAGAATTAATTGCAAACGTTAAGAATCTTACTGAGTCAGATGAACGAATTACAGCTTGTATGATGTATGGATCGTTTACCAAAGGAGAAGGTGACCAATACTCTGATATAGAGTTCTATATATTTTTGAAAGATAGTATAACCTCGAACTTTGATTCATCCAACTGGTTGTTTGACGTAGCTCCGTACTTGATGCTTTATAAAAATGAGTACGGAACAGAGGTAGTTATTTTTGATAATCTTATACGTGGGGAATTTCATTTCCTTTCTGAAAAAGATATGAACATAATCCCCTCGTTTAAAGATTCAGGTTATATTCCTGATACGAAGGCTATGCTTATTTACGATGAAACAGGGCAATTAGAAAATTATTTATCAGAGATAAGTGGTGCAAGACCAAATAGACTTACTGAAGAAAATGCTAATTTTTTGTTGTGTAATTTCTCTAATCTATGGTTGATGGGAATCAACGTTCTAAAAAGAGGAGAATATGCTCGTTCATTAGAGCTCTTATCACAACTTCAAAAAAATACACTACAACTTATACGTATGGCAGAAAAAATGCTGATAATTGGCTAAACATGAGTAAAAACCTTGAAAAAGAAATTAGCCTTGAAAATTATAAAAAATTTGCAAAGACCACTGCTCGATTAGATAAGGTAGAATTATTTGAAGCCTATAAAAATTCTTTGCTATTAGTTATGGATTTGCAAAGTCACCTTATTGAACAATACAACTTAAAAGTTACACATGACATTTTAGAAAGATTGTTGAATTACATTAGTGAATAGGAGAGTAACGTTATTCACAGTATTGGGTACTGAAAATTAACAGCATACCTCAGTTTTTCAAAAAACAGCGAAGCCTATGGATATGTTCCCGTCTACCGATAGTGCAAAAAGTGTCGTGGATATGTTTCCGAGAACGGACATACACAAATGACATTCATTCTGTCCTCTCAATCCATATTGAATGTGTGACTGTTTTAAGTAAGTAAGGAAAACATAAAAAAACGGGCTCTTTGTCAAATCGGACTGATGAGACAAATATTGAAGATGATGAATTTGAGAATTTTCTCAAATTCATCATCTTTTTTTAGTTATTCAATTGTGACAAGGTCGTTTATCATAAAAATTCTTATCTTCATATTACTAAAAGATTTGAAGCCATAAGATACTCTTTTTAATATCTTAATATGAGTATTTTTAGCTTCTATTTTTCCGTTAGAATACTTATACGTTAAGCATTACGAATCCCTTCTTCATAATTAATCAGATTTTCAATCTTCTGTTTAAATAGTGGATCTAAGGTAGTCGGTAAGTTCTTTAATAAATCAAAAAATGAGTCTGGATCTTTATTTCTAAAGTGATAGGTTAATAATTGAAACACGCCATAGGCTTCTTTTAAGTCTGTAGAAAATGATAAAAGACGATCAATCATCATTGATTCTGTTAGAGGGGGAAACTTAGGTGAAGGAAAGCTTCTCCAATTTTTATATTCTGAACTAGAAACAGTCATTTGATTCTTTAATAGGTATTTCCAATTTACTTTTAGCTTATTGGCTTCAGAACGCTGGTGATTCTTTATTAATGCTTTCATTTCCCTGACTCTAAAGTCATTAAAAGCTTGGTTTAAGTGTTTAACGATATGAAACCTATCAATGACTAAAGCTGCACAAGGAAAGATTTTTTTAGTTAACTGAAAATAAGCCGCATTCATATCTGTCACTAGAAATTTTACCTGTTCTCGTTTCTCCTTGGGAGAACGATTGAAGTAATTCATTAGTTTATCAAGTCTACGACTAGGAAGAACATCAACCAGTTCACCGGTTTCACCATTGGCACAAATAAAACTCATTTTATCTTCATAGGTGGCATGAGATCTGAATTCATCAACCATTAGAACTTTTGGAAAAGAGCGTGGTTTAAGCGTTTCAGGTAAATGTTTTTCAACAGATTTAAGGACCCTTATAACGGTTGTGAGTGATACATGACATATCTTAGCGATAACGGTCATTGATATTTTTTGAGTTAATAATTCTAGTATTCTAAATGTCATGAATCGACTAATAAAACAATTTTCTTCAACGATAGAACATTGAGTTGTCCAATGTTGATGGCAGTTTTTACAAAAATATCGTTGTTTTTTTAGCTTTAAAATAGTTGGAATATTTTGATATGATTCCAAACGAATTGTCACTTCTTTTTTCCCATTTTTTACAATGGTTTTCTTTTCATCTGCATCGTTCGCATGAGACTGACAATACTTACAGGCCGTAAGCTTAGGTGAGTAGGTACCAGTGATAATTAATGTGTTCACACCTTTGTATTTTCCTTCTTCAACACAAGTTAAATTTAAATCTTTCTTTAATTCGCAACATTTTTTTGATATGATTAGTCATGACATGTTGTCCTTTCTATTTAAGATTTTGGTTGGTACTTTAATTTTACTAGATAGACGACATGCTTTTCTACTTAAATAAACTAAAATAGAACTGATGAATCAAAAAATGATTCATCAGTTCTATAAATTATAGAGCCTGAATTTATCCGCAAAAACAAATTCCGCACCTTAGAATATGATGATAAGCTTGTAAGGAAGATAATCCAGAGCGTTACAGTGTATGAAGACCACTTCGTCATAGTCTTCAAATCTGGCATCGAAATGGAAATATAAAAACCCAAAGTAAATAGCCCATGACTCTACAGTAGAGTTGTGGGTTTTCTTTTGCTTGCTGATTATAATAATATTTTAATAACTATTGTGTTTATCAATCAAATGGTTTACAATATTCTTAGCGTAAACTTGGAGGTGCTGTATGACTACGGCAGAAATGATTAAAGAACTGTGTGAGCAAATGAATATAAGTGTTTCCGAACTTGCTAGACGTATTGGCCAGACTCCACAGAATTTCAATAAAAAATTACAACGAGAAACAGTAACCTTGGATGAGTTGAAGGCCATTGCTGATGTGCTAGGTGTCAAGTTTGTGCAGGCATTTATTTTACCAGATGGAGAAGAAATAAAAATATCTAACGAATAAAGGAGGATGTTTATATGGTAGGTAATGTTATTCAAATAGTAACAGAGAAATTATCATCTTTGCCTTTTATAGAAGGCATGGTTCTGTTGCAAAGT
>NZ_JAESMM010000030.1:0-9139 GCF_017893165.1 Staphylococcus sp. GDX8P54P | reverse complement strand
TATCATCGACTTCTACTGAATCAATTGTGTAATTTAATAAGTTGACGTTTGTTTTCATTTTTATGCCTCCGATTAATTTAATGAGCTACAACGCATAGCGCGTTGTAGCGATATTTATATTTAGAGTTCTAAATCGCCCTTTTCTTCCCATTCTCTACCATTTTTAACAAATTTGTTGAGTAATTCCTTATTTGTTGTATTATTATCAAATTGCGGTGGTGTGTATGGTTCAGAATTTGAGCTTAAACCGAGAACAGGTGCAAACTCACTAGGCAATACAAGATGGTAGAACAAGATCGTTTTTGTTTTGCCTTGAGTATCTTTGACATTACGTTTGATAGCTATCCGATCGGAATCCATCTGGATATATCCTTCTGCTCTTAAACTATCTATTACATTTTTTACATCTTGGTATTGGTTTTCTTCTAACATATGTTTAAAAACATCTTTAAGCATCTTGACTTGAATGTGATCGTCTTTCAGCTCAATAAGGCCATAATTTTCAGTCATTATGGAGAGTTTTTTACTTTCTGCAAACTTACTACGATTGCGTGCCACGAACTGAACTACACTATCAATCGCCTTGGCTCCCAAACTGCGCTCACTTACGGAATCTACATGATAACTAACTAGATATTCTCTAACTGCATCCAAATCGATAGGAGTTGCGATTACACGTTCTAATATTCGTGCTGAAGTCGTAATGGTGGCATAGCGCTTGAACATACGTATACCTACATTGTTTGTTTCATTGTTAAGCTGTGCTTTGAACCAATCGTGTTCTTTATGAAACCACTTGATTACTTCAGATTCACGATTTAGAAGATATTCAGCTACTAACGGCATTACGTGTCCATAATTTTTTGATGTTCCTTTTTTAATGGCGTCTGCATTGTCAGCACTTGTTGTAAAGACATCAGAAATTTCGATGCATCTTGCTCTCAAACCATCATTTGCACTAGCATCTTTAAAAATCGTGTGTTCTGCTGTACTAATCACACTAGATCCAAAATGGTGAGGTTTTTTTACATTTCCCTCTCGATTAGCACGTAGGCGACCTTGACCTTCTGCAAGCGAATAAAGCAAACCATTGGTATCTTTAAAGGTCGCTGCTGATAATTCATCTAATACAATAGGAACACCAAAATTGTTACTTAAGTATCCTTCAATTGCATTACGGGTGCCGTTCCAACCTCTGAATAATGTTTGGTCACCTTTAGATGGATTACCTGCTATTGAAACTGCTAATGCCGCTGCAGTCGATTTACCCGTACTAGAGTTCCCCATAAATGAAAATATCGTGCCAAAATATTCGACTTCATGCTTTGTTTTTAAGAACGCAGTCACTAATGAAGAAACACCAAATATCACAGCAAGCTCCAGTAACAAGTTTCCTTTTACTTCATCAAGATACATTTGCCACCAGCCTTCAAATGTACCTTTAGGTTGTAAGTCATACTTTGTTTCACAAATGATTTCATCAGCCTGAGACTGCTCGATGTCTTTTGAAAGATATGGTTCATCTAATGAAATGACAGTACCTTCATCAGTACGTAAGACACCTACACCTGTATACAATGTAGAAATGGGTAGTGATTGACGCATTAATTGTAGTGCATTACCTAGCGATTTAATGTACTTTTCATTGATGCTGAACCCAAACATAACCAGTCTAGGTAACTTTTGTGTCGTTAGAATATCTGACGTTTCAATACGTTCAATATTTTTGCCATCCGTGATAGTCAATTTCTCAACCCCTGTAGTAGGGTCGAGAAATTTGTTTTTTATGATGATTGGACTAGATAAACGAATTATCTTATCTTCGTCATTTTTGTTTTTTGCTCGAATAAGTTCATACCATGCAGTTGAATCTAACCAGTATGGATATTGCTTGAATATGTTGTTCGTCATTAGTTGTTACCGCCTTTCCAATTACGCTTTTGACGCTTTGGATTCGGGCCTGTTTTCAGATAAACTGAGTTCCATTTACTATTCTTACTAATAATGATAAATGGAACACTTGGTGTGTGCTTTACAAAATATTCACCTTCGTACTTCATAATTATTTACCTCCGAATGTATTAATTTGTGTATCGGCCGAACACATATATAACTATATAGGTAATAGTGTGAGGAGTAAGTCTGTAAAATAACCTTTAAAATTCCAGACAAAAATTATGAAGAAATATATTGACAAAAAAGAAGTGCCGATGAAAAATCGGCACTTCTATAATGATGGTTACTATTTTGACGTGATATAAAAATATTCAGAATCATCAAGGTTATTTTTATCGTTGTTGTTCTTTAAATGATAATTTAAAGCTTTTTTTAATTCAGAAATAAGTTTGTTGCGATTTTCTTTGGTGTACTCTGGTGGATCTACTAGCTCGCTTTGACTTAATAATCTAGTTACTAAGGATTTAGGGGCAGATGCTTGAGTTTCTTTTTTAGTTAAATACTTTGCAAGGTTTACGTCAATTTGAACACGGCATTCTTGTTCTAAATAGTCACTATAGCTATAAGATTGGGTTGCAGCTAATCTTGCATTAACTTCGTCCTTGAGTTCATCTAATTCATCCATATAGTAATTAATTATATCTATTTTTTGAGCACTGCTAACATTTGGTGCTGTTATAATATCGATAACCTTAGATTTTATACCAACTTCGATATTTGAATCGATTAAGAAATATAAATAATAATTTGTCATAGCAGTTTTATAATCAATAGGATTAGTAATTTCATTTTTTATAAAATAATATATGTTATCATTAATTTTATTTGTAGATTCTAAGTCTTTTTTATTAACGCCATTTTTTAAAAAATGGATATAATCAGAGTTATTCGACAATATATCATGTATAACAAGTTTACTATCATATTTAAATGCATAGAATTTTCCAATTTTAAAATTTTCAGAATCAATACCAAGTGCAAGACAAAACTTTTTGAAATTTGCTGAAAAGTTAGTTTTAGTTGGCACAAATAAATCATGATCTTCCCACTTTTTTGGTTTGTTTTCCTCATCTACATTATTGCATCCATCAAGAAGATATAATTCATATTTAACTATGTCATTTAAAATCATTGGATATTTTTCCTTGTTACGAGTGTAGCGTTTACTATTTAATTCCTCATAAGACTTACTTGCTTGACTCATCACTTCTTTTACGTCTTTCGTATCTATATTTTCAATTATTGATTGTAACTCACGTCCCCAATTGCTATACATTAAATCACTCATTTCTATTTTTTAAATAATTATATCTTAAGAATTGTGAATATATAGAGAGAACATAGGTTCTTGATTTGTTATAATTATTTGTATTAAGTAATTTCGTTATAAAGTGGATTGAACAATATATTGCAGGTCTTTTTATTACAGATAATTACCGTAATAAAGGTATAGGAAGGTTTTTATTGGAAAGATTAAAAAGCGATTATAATGTACTTAATTTACATGTAAATGAGAAGAATGAAGGAGCCATTCGTTTTTATACAAAACATCAATTTGAAATACGATCTAAGGAATTTGAAGTAGAAACTCAAGAATATGAATATTTTATGAAATGGGATAGTAATTGAAATTACAAAAGTACCAATAAGTAATTTTATGTAAAAAGATAACAAATAATATACTCTATTAAGTCTTACAACTTGAGAGAGCTTTTTGTATATATTAAGCATTTATGCTACTAGTTGATATTAGATGTAAAGTATTTATAGTAGTAATATATCGTTTTATCTAGCTGTACGAAAAATCAATTACAAAAAACCCCATCAACAACCGATAAGCAGAACTCGTCAAGAGATGTCAGATAAGATAGTTTTAGTACTCTGTAATTTTAGGTATAAGGTATATTATAACCGTTTTAGCCTATCCATCCATCGCCCACTCATTCTATTCTAGCTTATCCACCCGACGCAATTTTCTGACTCATTCCAGCTTTGCGTATCCACCTATCGCCTTTACATACACACTTCATCTTTAAAATCTAAAATTTCCTTATGCTTATTCATTAACTATTCCTCCATACTCTTCTCATCGTTCTTTTAATTCACACACTCCCTTTTCCCTCGTCACTCAGTCATGGCAGTTTGTAATTTTTGTTCAATTAAGTCGATATGTGTACTGATCAAATTCCGTTGTTCATTCAAGAATTCTAGGTGTGCGCGTAACACGCTTGGGACATCTATTTGGTTTTGATAAAGCATGTCTGTGTTTTTTCGGATTTCTTTTAATGGCATATTCAAATTGCTTAAGCACTGGATAAATTTAATCATTTCGATATCGTCGTCTGTGTATAAACGCTTGTTATTGCTATCTCTGTCGATGTGTTTTAAGATACTCTTTTTCTCGTAATAACGCAGTTTGCTTTTAGGTATATTGCAATAATCTGAGACATATTCAATGTAATATTGTTTCATGTAAGCATATCCTTTCTCTTAAACCAAGGTTTAACTGATATTGTATTCTATATAAACATGAATGAGGAGGAAAGACAATGAAAAAGGCTTTAATTGTTGTAACAAACATTGCGAAATACGATAATTTAGAAAGACCTACAGGTGCGTGGTTCTCAGAGGTTACGCACTTTGCGAAAGATTTCTATGACGCAGGTTATGATGTTGATTTTGTAAGTCCGAACGGTGGGTATGTTCCTCTTGATCCTATCAGTCTTAGCCCTGAAATGATGGGAGCCGAGGACTGGGAATACTACACGGATCATGATTATATGAATAAATTTGGACAAACATTATCTCCAAAAGAGGTTAATCCTAGCGACTATCAAGCCATTTACTTTGCAGGTGGACATGGTGCGATTTGGGATTTTAGAAATAACAAAGAACTTAACGACATTGCGTTAAGTATTTACAATAACCAAGGCGTTCTCTCTTCTGTATGTCATGGTGCGGCTGGTCTACTCGACATTAAAGAAAATGGCGATTACCTCGTTCGTCATAAAGACGTGACTGGTTTTACAAATAGTGAAGAACAAGCAAATGGTACAACTGAATACATGCCATATTTATTAGAAGACGAATTTATTAGTAACGGTGCACATTTTAAAAAAGAGGATGACTGGAGCAATTTCGCAGTCGTAGATGGTCGCATTGTGACTGGTCAAAATCCTCAATCAGGACATGCTGTTGCTGAACATGCTTTAAAAATCTTAGCTAATCAATAATTTCATAAAGGAGCGATACACATGAAATCATTAATTATTGGTGCTAATGGTGGCGTTGGTCAACATCTTGTAAGTAAACTGAAAGAACGAGATGTTGATTTTACTGCCGGTGTTAGAAAAGAAGAACAAGTTGAAGTTTTAAAAGCAGATGGTATTGATGCAACTTACATTGATGTTGCAAAACAATCTATTGATGAATTAATAGAATTATTTAAACCGTATGATCAAATCCTTTTTTCCGTCGGTTCTGGTGGGAGCACAGGTGACGATCAAACAATTATAGTAGATTTAGACGGTGCAGTGAAAGCAATTAAAGCAAGTGAACACGTCGGTCGTCAACACTTTGTTATGGTATCAACGTACGACTCACGTCGAGAAGCTTTTGATGCGTCAGGCGACTTGAAACCATATACCATTGCTAAACATTATGCGGATGACTACTTAAGACATGCAAATTTAAAATATACCATCGTGCATCCAGGCGCTTTAACAAACGAACATGAAACGCAACAATTCAATATGAGTACGCAATTTGAAAATGTACAAAATCCGTCTATTACAAGAGAAGATGTAGCAGAAGTGCTTGTTTCTGTATTAACTGATGAAGTATTACAAGGTCACGAATTCCAAATCATCAATGGTGATTTGTCATTATCAGACGCAACGACTAAATATCTGGAGGAATAATAAATGAATAATCAACAAGTTGTACTTGCAAAACGACCACAAAGTATCCCTCAAGACGATGTATTTAGATTTGAAACAATAGAAACTCGAGAACCACATGCAGGTGAGGTTCAAGTAGAATCCATTTATGTATCTGTAGATCCTTACATGAGAGGCAGAATGAATGATACAAAAAGTTATGTTCAACCTTTCCAAGTGAATGAGCCATTACAAGGTCATATTGTTGGAAAAGTCACACAATCGAACGATGAACGTCTATCTGTCGGCGATTATGTCACAGGCATATTACCATGGAAAAAGATAAATACAGTGAATGGAGACGATGTGACCCCTGTGCCATCAAAAGATGTACCATTACATTTATATTTGAGTGTTTTAGGCATGCCGGGAATGACAGCCTATACAGGGTTGCTTCAAATTGGTCAGCCACAATCTGGCGAGACGGTTGTCGTGTCAGCTGCATCAGGTGCAGTAGGCTCTGTCGTAGGACAAATTGCTAAGATTAAAGGCGCAAAAGTTGTCGGTATTGCTGGTGGTAAGCAGAAAACAACATATTTAACAGATGAATTAGGATTTGATGCGGCCATTGACTATAAACAAGATGATTTCGCACAGCAACTCGAAGCGGCTGTACCAGATGGTATTGATGTGTATTTTGAAAATGTTGGCGGCGCAATTTCTGATGAAGTGTTTAAATACTTAAATCGATTTGCACGCGTTCCGGTATGTGGTGCAATTTCAGCATATAATAATGAAAAAGACGATATTGGACCACGTATCCAAGGAACGTTGATTAAAAATCAAGCATTGATGCAAGGTTTTGTAGTAGCACAATTCGCTGATCATTTTAAAGAAGCAAGCGAACAACTCGCACAATGGGTGTCTGAAGGTAAAATTAAATTTGAAGTGACGATAGATGAAGGTTTTGACAATTTACCTTCTGCATTTAGAAAGTTATTCACAGGAGAGAATTTTGGTAAACAAGTTGTCAAAGTCGCTGAAGAATAGAGAAGACTATGAAAAATATCATCGTAAGATTCATATTTAGTTTACTGTTTTATAAAAGTGGTGTTTCACACTTTAAAAATAAAGATATGTTTTTAAAAATCGTGCCGTCCTATTTACCTTTCAAACACGCAATAGTTAAGTGTTCGGGCATATTAGAATTTATAATTGTTTTTTATGTACTCGGTGCTAAAAATAGATCACGCGTAAGAAAAGTAGTACAAGGATTCCTTTGGCTCGTATTTCCTGCAAATATTTACGCTGCACGTAAGAACATCTCTTATAAAGATGAAAGAGATAGAACAGATAGTGTTAAGCAGCATGTCATTCGTTTACCATTACAATTTGTCATGGTCGCACTTGCGAAACTATTATAAGACTTATCATAGCCACGCCTGGAACATTACTTTTGTTCCAGGCGATTTTTTAATATTTACACTTAAAATCGACGTATATCAAATGATTCTCTTGACAACGCTTATGTGCTCTTTGTTTAAATAAGCTCATATCAGACATTTACTTTTCAATTTTTCTATAGTGATAAGCTTCTAAATTAAGAAAAGCATAAGTTAATTTGCGTGTATGAGTGTAAGAATAAATAAAATAATTATATTTTCATATAATTATTATGTGGCATTGTACCATTAATGTAATAATGTGGCCTGTAAGACAAATATGAGGAAGGTTCTATAAGGTGCTTCTTATTATTGAAATTGTTAAAAAAACAAAATGCAATGAACTGACAAATTAAAATCGCTTTAAGTCGTATTCTCAAAGAATCTATAAATCACTCGTATATACACAGCCCCTTACTATCAGTTAAAGTGTCACTTTTCGGTTCTAATATTTATTATTCATAAGATATGCAATATATGATACAATTCATTCAAATGTATATTTGAATGAGGTGCTCTATGGTTCAGACTATTATAACTGCGGCAATACTTTATATTGCAACTGCGGTAGATTTATTAGTGATTTTATTAATATTTTTTGCTAGAGCAAAGACTAGAAAAGAATATAGGGATATTTATATAGGTCAATATCTAGGATCGATGATCCTCATATTAGTCAGTTTATTTTTAGCTTTTGTGTTAAATTATGTTCCAGAGAAATGGATATTAGGTTTATTAGGTTTGATCCCCATCTACTTAGGTATAAAAGTTGCTATTTATGATGATTGTGAAGGTGAAAAAAGAGCAAAAAAAGAATTAAACGAAAAAGGTTTGTCCAAATTAGTAGGGACTGTTTCTTTAGTGACAATTGCAAGTTGTGGTGCAGATAATATTGGTTTATTTGTCCCTTATTTTGTAGCATTGGATATTATTGAATTACTGACTACCTTAATTGTATTTTTAGTTTTAATTTTCTTTTTAGTATTCACAGCACAAAAACTAGCTAGAATTCCTGGTGTGGGTGAAATTGTTGAGAAGTTCAGTCGTTGGATTATGGCTGTTATTTACATAGCATTGGGCTTATTTATTATTATTGAAAATGAAACCATACAAACAATATTAGGATTTATATTATAAATTAAGGTGTGACTTAATATGAATAACAATAAAATTTGTGACGTCATTTGTGTTCATGAGGAAAAAGTGAATTATGCTTTAAGATTTTTAAAAGAAGAAAAAACTCAACGGCTTATCAATACATTATTAAAGATAAGTGATGAGAATAAGCTGAAAATTATATTAGCTCTAATTAAAGAGAAAGAATTATGTGTTTGTGACTTATCTATAACATTAGGTTTGAGTATAGCTTCAACATCACATCATTTGAGAGCGCTGTATAAAAGAGACGTGCTGGATTTTTACAAGGATGGGAAAATGGCATACTATTATATCAAAGATATAGAAATGAAATCATTATTAATAAAATGTATGACTTAAATATAAAGAAACGCTCACATTAAACGAGCGTTTCTTTGAATTCTTGTATTCTTTTTCCAATTTCATCTCTAACACGTTGAAATTCTGGCCATTCTTTTCCTGCTGGATCATCAAAGCCCCAGTGTTCTTTTTTAACATTAGGTGGTAATATAGGGCAATTATCGTCTGCATCACTACATAATGTTACGACCAAAGCTGACTGTTCTAAGATATCACTATCAATCAAATCTGATGTATGGTTTGAGATATCAATATCCACTTCTTTCATAGCTTCTATTGCTTTAGGATTAACACCATGTGTTTCAATACCAGCAGAATAGACATTCCAATCTTCACCCAATATTTCTTTTCCCCAACCTTCAGCCA
>NZ_JAESMM010000003.1:1122-54178 GCF_017893165.1 Staphylococcus sp. GDX8P54P | reverse complement strand
AGGCGCTTAAATCAAGCTTTTCTCAGTTCTAGTCATCCTTGCGGGCGGGGCCCCAACAAAGAGAATTTCACTAAGAAATTCTACAAGCAAAGCAAGTTGGGAGTCGGGGCCCCAGCAAAGAGAATTTCATCAAGAAATTCTACAAACAAAGCAAGCTGGGAGTGGACGACGAATTTAAAAGAATTCTGTCCCACTCCCTATCATTTCAAATTAAAACTGTTTTAATAAATTAGCCATTTCAATCGCACTCACTGCCGCTTCGGCACCTTTATTTCCTGCTTTAGTACCCGCTCTTTCAACTGCTTGTTCAATACTTTCTGTTGTTAATACACCAAATATAACTGGTGTATCACTCACGTCATTTGCCTTAGAAACACCTTTAGCTACCTCATTACATACATAATCATAATGAGATGTTGCGCCTCTTATAACACAACCTAAAGTTATAATTGCGTCATATGCACCTTTCTGGGCAAGTTTTTTTGAGACTAATGGAATCTCAAATGCACCAGGGACATATGCAACATCTATATTACTCTCTTCAACACCATGACGTACGAGTGTATCTTTCGCACCATCTAATAGACGATTGGTAATAAAATCATTAAAACGACTTACTACAATTGCTACTTTTAAATCTGTTCCTACTAATTTACCTTCAAAGTTCATATTTATTCCTCCTAAATTAAATGACCCATTTTGATTTTTTTAGTATTCATATACTCATGGTTATATTCAGTTTCTGCCACTATAATTGGTGTACGATCCGCAACTGTAATACCATATTCAGATAAACCTTCAAATTTTTTGGGATTATTACTTAACAAGTTCACTTGTTGTACATTAAAATAATTTAATATTTGTGCTGCAATGTGATAATCTCTCAAATCTTCATCAAAACCTAAAGCTAAGTTCGCTGTTACTGTATCATGACCCTGTTCAATCAATTCATATGCTCTTAGTTTATTTATTAACCCTATCCCTCTACCCTCTTGAGGTAAATAGATAATTAAGCCACCATGCGAATGAATATATTTCATTGCCGCTTCTAGTTGTGCACCACAATCGCATCTTTGACTATGGAAGATGTCACCTGTTAAACAAGCAGAGTGAATACGTACATTTTCAGTCGCACGCGGTTTACCCTTAGCAAGTACAACAATTTCTTCATTTGTTAATGGTGATTCAAATCCATACATTTCAAAAGAACCGTAATCTGTTGGCATATTTACCTTTGCTTTCAATTCAACATTAGCGTTTTTGTCCTTCTGGTATTTAACTAAACTTTTAATTGTAATCATTTTAAGGTCATGACGTTGTTTAAAAGCTTCAAGTTGTTCACCTTTAGCCATAGTGCCATCTTCGTTCATAATTTCGCATATTACACCAGCTGGCTTAGCTTGCGTAAGTTTGGCTAAATCAACAGCCGCTTCAGTATGACCGGTACGTTCTAATACACCCTTTTCCTTAGCAATGAGTGGAAATAGATGACCAGGTTTATGAAAATCCGACGGTGTAGATTCAGGATTAATTAAAGCACGTGCCGTTGCCATTCGGTCAAATGCACTTATACCAGTTGAAGTTGTTACATGATCGACACTAACTGTGAAATTCGTTCCAAAGTCATCCGTATTATGGTCAACCATCGTTGTTAGATTTAATCTTTGAGCTATATCTTTACTAATTGGTGCACAAATTAATCCTCTACCTTCTTTTGCCATAAAATTGATGGTATTATCATTCATCCATTGCGTAACAGCAACCAGGTCACCTTCATTTTCACGATCTTCATCGTCCACTACAATAATACTTTCACCACGTTGTAAAGCATTTAGTGCATCTTTTATCTCATCAAATTTCATTTTATCTTACGCCTCCTAAAATCCAAATGCTTTCAGCTTATCTAATGTAAGTTCTGATTCATTTCTACTCATCATTCGCTCAACGTATTTGAAAAGAACATCCGTTTCAAGATGAACTGAATCTCCTTTTTGCTTTGAAGATAAAATCGTTGAACGTCTCGTTTCAGGTATTAAATGAATATCAAAACTATCATTTCGAAGATCGAAAACAGTTAAGCTTACACCATCTACAGTGATAGAGCCTTGTTTAACCATTTGTTTAATAATCGTTGGCGATGCTTTAATCGAAACAATTCTTGAATTAGGTGTTTCGTTTACATGCGTAATCACACCTTTATCATCGACGTGACCTAAAACGAAATGACCTCCAAAGCGACCATCTTCTGGCATTGCGCGTTCTAAATTCACTTCATCATTTTGCTTAATTTGTGATAAGTATGTTTTATCTTCAGTACCTTTAATAACTTGTACCGAAAAAAAGTTACTTGTAAAATCAATCACCGTTAGACATGCACCATTCACACTAATAGAATCACCAATGTGCATGTCTTCTACAATCGTTTGACAAGCAATATCCAGTGTTCTAACTGATTGATGCGTACGAATATTCTTAACAGTACCAATTTCTTCAACGATACCTGTAAACATGAGTTGTCACTTCTTTCGCAAGATCATTTTTAAGTTTTGATTAATTAACTCAGTAGAAATAATTTCAAATTGCGTGGCGTGGTTTAAATCAATGACATCATTCGTTTGATAGAATTGATTTTTCCCAGAACCACCTATTATTTTCGGGGCGTAATAAATAATAAGTTGATTGATAAAATGTGTTTGGAGAAATTCTGAAGTTACACGAGGTCCAGCTTCTATTAATAACTTACCAATACCTCGCTTATAAATATCTTTTAAAATATCTTTTAAATTACATTCAGTTAAATAGATTATTTTGACATTTGAATTTGGACTTTTTAGATGCTCATTTTCTGTGTATATCCATACTTCGCTTGAAGAATCTTGGAACAATTGCTTTGTAAAGTCAATGTTGCCACTTCTTGATAAAACGATTCGAATTGGATGTTTACCGTTTGGAATACGTGTCGTATATTGGGGATTGTCAGCGATAATTGTGCCATTACCCGTTAATACAGCATCATGCGTATGTCTTAAATGATAAACATCTTGTTTCACATCTGAATTTGTAATCCATTTGCTTTGACCCATATCAGTAGCCTGTTTACCATCTAATGATACAGACACTTTCATCGTGATTTCAGGTAATTGTTCTGACTTAGCTTTGAAAAAGTCACGATACAACGCAGCTGCATCTTCAGAGTATTGATATTCAACTTCAATGCCAGCTTGTTCTAATATAGCATCCCCTTCAGAAGGTAATGTTGTATCTTTAACAGCGTAAACAACTTTACTTAGTCCAAATTCTATAATTTTATTCACACATGGTGGAGTGGAGCCAAAGTGCGTACAAGGTTCTAACGAAATGTAAATCGTTCCACCTTTTGCATTTTCTCCAGCCATATCAAGTGCTTGTACTTCCGCGTGTTTATCACCTTGTTTAAGATGTGCACCCAGTCCGACAATTCTACCGTCATTGACTACGACAGCACCCACTGGCGGGTTAACACCCGTTTGACCTTCAACCATTTGTGCGAGTTGTATTGCATAATTCATAAAATAACTCAATTCATCACCTCAAAATAAAAATTCCCTATACCAATAAAACAATTACAGGCATAGGGAAATTAAATATATGTTCAAATAAGCTTACAACATTTCTTAAATGTGTATGCTAAATAAGCGTCATTAAAACTTAAATTGACGTCTCGATTCTTTCTCCCATCCAGACTTTCACTGTCGGCTCTAGACTTTCACTAGATCAGCCATCAAAGTAGTTAACCATATACTTTGACAGGTCGCAGGCTTAATTTACTGCCGGTTGGGAATTGCACCCCGCCCCGAAAGAATTCATATGAAATTGTGATTATTAGAGTTAATGTAGTTTGATTACTACACTAATCATCATACGCTTATTGTTTAAAAATTACAAACCGTCTACGCTATATAATATTAAACAGTGTAACCATTGATGCAATTTAGTCATTTAAGTGTAAACATGCACTTTAAGCATCGAAGTGATCAAACTTACTTTGATTGTCGTACATATAGTTGACAGAACTCACTGCTTGATCAACGATCATCTTTACACCATTTCTTAACTTGTTAACACCGTTCGTCACTTGTCCAATGGCAATCATATTATTTAATGTTCCATATCTTGGGCTAATGACTTGATTCGTTTCTGGAATAATTTGAATACCGCCCATTGGGTGCGGCTGAACGATTTGTCGATTTTGAAGGTTCAGTATAAGCTGATCTTCATCATCTAAATCTGACAAATGTGTTTTGGATCCAGTTGAATTGATTATGACATCATATGGTTTAGGTTGTCGCTCATCTTTAAATTTTAATAAATAACCGTCATCTGTATGTTTAATATCCTCTAATCCTCTTTTAATAATAAGTGATTGATTACGTATGAGTTTAATAATTAATTCTGCTGTACGTGGTGGCATTGGATTTGAATTTAATTGAATATGTTTCGAAAATCGCTTATCAAAGGCTTGCTGATCTTCTCGACTGAAACTATTCCATATCCAATTCAAATTCTCTTTAACATTTTCAATCAAACTTTGAAATACTCCGATTTCATTTGCACGTTCGAGATCATATTGTAAATCTTTAATTGTATTACCGGTACGTCTATGTATTAATTTATCTAACTCTATATTACGGTCTTCACATTCTTGTTGAAATAATTCAAAAGCAATTTCTAATGGAACATTTCCAAAATGTTTTCCTTTTAGCTCATTAAACTTTTGTTTAGTTAAATATTTGAATTCAATATCAACCATATTCCCTCTTACACTTGGCAGATGTGCTGAACGACTCGTCATAGTAATTGGCAACTTAGGATGATGTGTAGCGACATACCTAACAACATCTAAACTAGCTAATCCAGTTCCAATTATGGCTATATCATCTGATTCTGAAACTTCATCCAATGTATTATATGTAGGATAAGGTGTTTGAATATATCCTTTTTTACCTTTTAATTGATACGGATCATGATAAGCGAAAGTACCTGTCGTTAAGAAGATATAGTCGTATTCTTTCCATTCACTCATATCTTCTGATGTACATACATAATATTTTAATGTCGTCTCATCTATTTCTGAATTTGTAAAAATCTCACGAACTGGACGCTTGATAACGGAAAGATTATCAAATAATAAGTCAAAGTTAGATAGATAAGATTTCATATAATGACCAAACACAAATCGAGGTAAGTACTTAGGATTATCAAATTTAAACTCTGATTGTTCTTGATACCAATTCCAGAATTCTTCATCATCATCTAAATTTAAACTCATCTGCTTTGTTGGCAAATTGATGAGTAACTGACTACTGTCATTTTGAAATGGCACACCTTGTCCCATATTCTTTTCATTATCATAGACATCTACCTCTAAATATTTAAATGCTTCATTTTTGACTAACTGCCTTAAAACACTCACACCAGCTGTACCCATTCCAATTATAGCTACACGCATATATCATCATCCTTCTTTATTACTCTAAAAAGACTTTTTAATATATCTATTATATCAATATCATAAATCGCTTAAAATAATTTATACTTATATGTTATTCTCATCATTTTTCTATTAATTCAGCAATTATGGTAGTATTAAGGTATTGAGGTGAACAAAAATGAAATTTATTTTAAAAGTTTTTGTCGTAATGATTATAGCCTTTAGTTGGTTAACTAAGAAAAATAAAGCAGAATAAATAAATCTATTTTTTATCCTAAAAAGCCAACGTCAACACTAATTCACACAAGTGTCGACGTTGGCTTTTACTAAATAATAATTTTATTTTTGATGTTTATTGTCATCTTTATATACGTATAATTTAAAATATTTACCTTCAGTTTTCATTTCTTTATAAAAATCAGCAATGATTTCAGCATTACTTTCTGCCCATTTTATATCAGTAGCATATTGATGTTCACCTGGATTCTTAGGATTCCATCTCATACTGTAGAGCGTATTTTGATCTTCGTGAGATAAGAAATGTTGGTGAATAAAGTCAGCGCCACCTTTGATTGCTTTTTCAGGTGTGTCCCAACCATGTTTTTTTGCGTACTCTGAACCCGTTTTAATTGGATCACTATCTAACGCGCCTACACCGTAGAAGTTATAATACTTCTTACCGTCAATTTCTACCCCGTTGGCTAATTCACTTTTAACTGAACCTGTTTCTAATAAAGCATGTGAAATTAAATATACTTCGTTAACATGCTTTTCTTTGGCAGCACTAATGAAAGCGTCAGTATGTTTCAATAACATTGGTCGGTCGAATAACATACGTTTAATACGATTTTCATCAATGCCTTGATATTTAGATAAATCTAAAAATTGATACTTTTGTTTGTCATCATCAATGAACTTACTACTGTCCATTGCAGCTTTTATTTCACTATCTGAAGCATCTCTCCAAGCAGTATTATTCTTGTTAGAGACTTGTTGGCTTGTGTAATTATCAATTTGTTTATTCGCAGCTTTATTTAATGTTACATCTAAATGTTCTACGCGTTCTTCTTCATTAACATGCTTAAAGAATATTTGATCTGAAATCATATTAAAGAATATAAAACCTGCTGCAACTAAAACAATCAATAACCCCACTAGGCTAATAATTGAGCCTTTTTTGTGCTTCGTCATATTCACACCTCTTAGGTCAATGTTGTTTTTATTTAAAATCTTTTATGATAATAAAGTTTAACATTATTAATTCTTATAAACAATTTTATACTTGCAATGTTACATATTCATAAAATAAAAGTAATCAAAATGAAACTTTGCAAAATAAAAAGTAATGAAACATATAGAATTTCATTACTTGATTCTCACCAGAAGTACTTTATCTATCAATTATCTTTACGATAATCCATCATAATAAAACTCGCTGCTTGAGATCTATTCTTGTAATAATATTGATTTAAATCAACTGTTCCTTCTATTTCACCATCTCGATACATCATTTCATTTGTAAAATTATTAATCATTACAAATTCAGAACGATCTCTTATAATGTCTAAATCATCATTTCTTGCGAAGAAATGCTCAAGATTTAAATGTGCGTAATCCAACTTTATACCTCCCATGTTACAAATTGACTAAAATTTAAATATATTGATGAATGTAAGGTATGTCCATAATGATTTTGTCGTATTGCTAAGTTATATGCGTCTTTAGACATGATTTTACAGTTTATAGTTAATCTATGCTTACTATTTAACACCCTTTTGTTAAATTACGCAAATGATAATTTAAATAAATTACTTTAAATTATATATATCCGGAAATTTCATTTAAGTACTTAAATTAGGAGCGAATCTCTGAAGTATTGAATTTTAATGACATATATCATAAACATCATAAAATGATTCACTATTTGTTAAAGCATTATAACGTCAAGTATAATTATGATGAATTTTATCAATTATTACTCATAAAACTGTGGCAATTATCTAAGAATTACAATGATAATTCAAATGTAAGTTTATCCTCGTTTCTCTACCAACGACTCAATTTTTATTTAATTGATTTATTCAGAAAAGAAAGTTTAAGACCTGACATGGTCGACGTTGACATCTCAACCTCCCCACACCTTATCTCCGCTTCAATAGAAACATCAATCTTTAATAATAATGATATGACACAATTGTTAAATCCTAGAGAACTTGAATGGTATAACTATTTCATTCAAGGTTATAAACAGTTTGAAATTGCCGAATTAATGCATGTGTCTGTATCTAGTATTAAAAACTATAAAGCTTCTTCTATAAAAAAACTCAACAACTATTATGTCAAAGGTGAGTAATATGATACCACACAACACACACCATCTTCTTTATCTCCAAACTTTGCAGGCTAATACGCATAAAACGACATGTTGTTTTTCAACATATAATATGGTTTTACCTTTTCCAATAAAAAAAGTACTGATTTATTATTTTGAACAGCATAATCAATCGTATTCACAAAGATTAAAGGTAGCGAAACGATTGTTAGCGATTCATAAACTCGTACCTTTATATATATCTGACAAAGCCGTACTGTTCCCTATTAAACATCAACGTGCACCCTTGCAAACCTATATTAATGCATTGAACATTATAGGGTTAACATCAAGTAAAGATGGCGTAATCATAACGTTTGATAATAATATCCAATTACGTGTTGATGAGCCCTACACTTTAATTTATAAAAAGTGGCAAGAGAGTACTTTATTATTTCATTTAATGCATAAAACTATGCAGATTTATTAAATTTGTATTCAAGTAACTTTTTAGTGAAAAATGCAGTAACTGATTTAATCAGCATTAAACTTACGATTGCCAATAGTATTGCACCTATTAAAATTAAGACGACATTCAATATTGGCATTGATACCTGTGGATTGATAAAATAATTGACTGCAGTTAAACTCGTAATAAATCCTGTTAAAAATAAGCCAAGTAAGAAAGCGTAAATAAGCACCATACTAATGAGTAAAAGAAGCAATGTAGTACTTGCTACTTCTTTTTGTTGAAACACATTATTCTTCAAGAATTGATTCGCAAAATGAATAGGTTTACGATACTGCTTCGTCTGAATTTCCCCTTCTTGACGCTCAACTTCATGGCGATATTCCACTAAACTATCATGTAATTGCTTTTTTTCTTTCTTATTCAAAAACCACAATTGTTTTTTTACTTTCTCTTCAAAATCTGTTCGTTTCATACTTTGTGGTTATCTCCTTTTTAAGTTATTTCTTTTTAAAATTTTAACGACGTTGACATTTAGAAACAAGTTGGAATAGTATCTCTTATTAATATAAAAATACCCCGTAGCTATGTTGCTGATATTGTTAATATCATTCTACATTCTAATACATTTATACCAGTGACTTATAGAATGTCTTAACACTATCTAATGCTACGGAGTCAGTTGTTAAATTTAATTATGCTTAAAGAATAGATAGCCCTGAGCTTTGAATATCTTTAGCAAATCCTTTAACCGTATCTACTGATAATTCATTAATATCTCGCCCTAAATTCGTATTCACTTTCTTCACTACATCGGCAGGACATGTAATTATGTCGGCACCAATTTCATCAGCTTGAATGACGTTAAATAGTTCACGGCAACTTGCCCATAATAATAATACGCCTTCTTTACTGTGGGCAACGTCAACTGATTCTTTCATTAATGGTAATGGATCTACACCTGTATCAGCAATTCTTCCAGCAAACACTGAAATATATGTAGGTACACCTGCAGTGACTGCTTCTGTAATTTCTTTAACTTGTTCAATCGTGTATACCGCTGTTACGTTTAGACGCACATTGTTAGCAGATAACTTTTTAATTAATGGGATAGTTGATTCACCTTTTGTGTTAACCACTGGAATTTTAACAAATACATTTTCGCCGTATTGTTTTAAAATTTCAGCTTCTTTCTCCATTGTTTCTAAATCATCTGCGAACACTTCAAATGAAATTGATGCATCTGGAATCGCTTTAACTGCTTCTTCTGCAAATGTTTTGTAATCCGTTACACCTGCTTTCGCCATTAAACTAGGATTTGTAGTGAAACCATCTACTTCTTTATTCTTATAAGCTGCTTTCATTTGTTCAATGTCTGCACCATCTGCAAATACTTGTACATTTAATTTTGTCATTGTATTTCTTCCTCCTTTAATTTCGATTACGATGATAGTTAAGTTACATCACAATGGAATTTATATGTATGTACGCATGTTCTTATGATGATTATACTATGCCGTAACAATAAAATATTTATAAATTATTTATATCATTCTTAGAATTACTAAGCGAATGTTTTGCCTTTTTATGAAAATAAAATTCAAAATTGACGAGTCACTATTAAATTATAATTAAAATGTGGTAATATGATTAAATGAAATTAGGTAGGAGGAACACAATGTCTAAGCCAAAAAAATACTTCTATATCTCAGTGATTTTACTTATAATAAGCTTTTATTTTAATACATTTAATCCACTATTAAGTCAGCAAATTAATTCTGTTAAATATTTACTCATTGCCTGTAGTATTGTTAATGTTATTGTTTTAATTGCTTCGATTATCTTTTCAGATAAAGCAATCAAACATTTAGGCGATAAACAAGGCTGGATTAGAATTGCTAGTAAAATTTTACCAATCATTATTTTATTCGTAATTGTATTCCATATCTTTGCTTCAATCAAAACGTTTGGCATTCTTTCGTAATCGAGTGGATATGACAGAATAATGATTTAATTGTAATAAAACAAGAAATAGGTGTGACAAAATGCAATATTTATTTGTGTTTATCGGTGGTATGGTTGGTGCATTATTGAGATACATCTTATCAACATTGAATACGGGCTCTGGCTTACCTATTGGGACGTTAGTCGCAAATTTAGTTGGTGCATTATTAATGGGATATTTGTCATCTCTAACCATACAATTTTTCAAACATAAACCCATGCTTAAAAAAGGATTAACTACGGGGCTATTAGGTGCGTTAACTACCTTCTCAACCTTCCAATTCGAGTTAGTGACTATGTTTCATGATCATCGTTTCATATTGCTATGTTTATACGGATTATTAAGTTACGTTGGAGGCATCTTATGCTGCTGGTTAGGCGTTAAATTAGGAGGGGCACGTGTATGATTAATTTAGTGCTCGTTATGGTTGGCGGAGGTTTAGGTGCTGTCGTGAGAGCTTGGCTATCAGATTTCTTTAATAGTAAGGTTTCTTCACCCATACCCGTTGCTACGTTAATTGTCAATATTGTAGGCAGTTTTTTAATCGGGTTCGTATTCGGAATCGCTCTGAATCATCAGTGGTTTTCAATGTTGTTTATCACTGGCTTTCTTGGTGGTTTAACAACTTTTTCAACCCTGTCACATGAACTTGTCCAATTATTGTATCCACATTTTAAACCGATTCGTTTTTTGAGTTATTCCATTTTACAATTTATCGTAGGATTTATATCATGCTATGTAGGTTTCATATTATAAAACACTTCATTGTTAAAAGTTTAAAAGCTTTTAACAATGAAGTGTTTTTAGTTAATTATTAGCCCTCGAATGTTTCTGGATCAGGACCAATACGTTGGTCTTTATTTAAATTGTCAATTCGTTCCATTTGTTCATCAGTTAATTCAAAGTCAAAGACATTGATATTCTCTTCTATTCTTTGTGGCGTGACTGATTTAGGAATCACGATAACACCATGTTGTATATTCCATCGTATCACGACTTGAGCTGCAGTTTTATTCACTTCTTTACCAATTTGGTTCAACGTTTCATCATCTAAAATTTGAGCATTCATAAATGGTGACCATGACTCCATGTAAATATTTTGCACTTCTAAATATTTACGTAATGCCTTTTGCGTGAAATATGGATGAAATTCCACTTGGTTGATCACAGGTTTGATAGAAACTTGAGCTAGTAATGCTTCAAAGTGTTCTGCATTAAAATTACTTACGCCAATATTTTTAACCTTATCATCTTTATATAAATCTTCCATACCTTTCCAAGTATCTATCATGATTGCCTCATTCGTACCAGGCCAATGCACAAGGTATAAGTCTAAATAATCCAAGCCTAGCTTGTTGATGCTTGTTTCATAGGCTTTTGCTACATTTTCTCGACCAAAATCTTCAAAATATAGTTTAGATGTAATAAATAAGTCTTTACGTTCTAGACCTGTAGCAACTAAACCATCCTGGATTCCTAAACCGACTTGTTCTTCATTACCATAAACTTTAGCTGTATCAATACTACGATAACCAGAAACGATTGCGTGTTTAACTGCTTCTCTACATTCATCATTATTTTCTACTCTAAACGTTCCAATACCAACTTTAGGCATTGTGTGACCATTGTAAAATTCAATTGTTTCCATTCACGGTACCCCTTTTCTTTAAAATATGTATTATCTTATTCCCTTATTTAAACCATTTAAAAACGGGAATGGAACAGAATTCTTTTTAAATTCGTCGCTCCACTCCCGCAAGAATAACAATAATCGAGAAGCGCTTAATTTAAGCGTCTTTTCAGTTCAATCAGTTACTGCGAATTTGCAAAGTAGCTGATTGATATGTTTGTTATATCAGATTAGAAATTAATTAAATGATTCAATTTTGTCCATAACATCTTGTAATTCATCCACATTATATTGAATACGTCCATGGAACACAAACTTATTGAAGAACTCATCTAATTGATCAGGTCCTACGAGTACTTTAACACTTGAACTTTGTGCATAATTTGAAATTGTGACGTCTCCATCATGTTTCGGATTGAAATATAAAATCGCTGTTGGCGTATATTTCGCACCCAACTGAGTTTGTAAATCTGACGCTAATTTCTCTATCGCAGCAAGCTGTTCAGAATAATTAACGAATGACAATGACGCTTTATCCTCATTTTGATCAAGTACTAACGTTTGTGGTGACTTAGCATCTAAATCTAACGTGTTAAAGATTTGTTCCATCATTGGTAATTCGTTAAATTGATTACCACTTATGCCTTGATATACATGTCCTTTTAATAATTGCGAATCTATAATATATAGACCAGTACGTGTAAGTACAAGGTGACTAATACGTTCAATATCATTAAACTCATTACTTGGAAGGAAGATATTTGCCATGATATGCATATCTTCAGGTCTGATACGTTTTTCTTTTACTAAACGCTCTCTAATACCAATTAAACGCATATCTGTCACATATTCACTTTTATTCTTAGAGAATAGTTTTAAGGCATCAATTTCACGGTCTTTACCGCTGACAGTTGCATCAAAATCTTCTTTTTGTTTAGTAACTTGCTTTTTATTTTGTATGCGCTCTTTTTCAAGTGCTTCGTCATGAGACGCTTTCATTTGTTTTTCTTTGAGATCGTATTCTTCTTTTGTCTTTTGTTTAATATTATTTTTACTTTTAAGTGTAACTAAAAATAGAATTAAACAAATCGCTGCAACTACAATAGCTATGATTAAACCAATTTCAATTGGTCCAAGTGAATTCATTAAATCAACGCTCCTTTAATCTATCAGTATGTCTAATTATAATAGAAACAGTCCTTAATTTCGACAATTTCTTATAATATTATTTAAAGCGTTTATTAACTTTGAACAGCATCTTTTAATACGTTCACTTTGTCTAATTTTTCCCAAGGTAATAGTACATCAGTTCTACCAAAGTGACCATATGCTGCTGTTTGTTTATATATAGGATGTTTTAAATCTAACATTTTAATGATACCTGCTGGTCGTAAATCAAAGTTTGCTCTAACCGCTTCAACAAGTTGTGCTTCTGAAACTTTACCTGTCTTGAATGTATCGATTGAAATTGAAACTGGTTCAGCAACTCCAATTGCATATGCAAGTTGTACTTCACATTGATCTGCCAGTCCTGCAGCAACGATATTTTTCGCTACATATCTCGCTGCATAAGCTGCTGAGCGGTCTACTTTAGTTGGATCTTTACCACTGAAGCAACCACCACCGTGACGTGCATAACCACCATAAGTATCAACGATGATTTTACGTCCTGTTAACCCTGCATCGCCTTGTGGTCCACCGATAACAAATCTTCCTGTTGGATTGATAAAGAATTTAGTTTCACTATCAATTAAACCTTCTGGTACTGTTGGATAAATGACATGTTCTTTAATATCACTTTGGATTTGCTCTAATTCAACATCATCCGCATGTTGAGATGATACAACAATCGTATCAATACGTTTAGGTTTATCATCTTCATCGTATTCTACTGTAACTTGAACCTTACCATCAGGTCTTAAATAATCTAGAATACCATCTTTACGCACATCTGATAAACGCTTCGCTAATTGATGTGATAAAAAGATTGGTAACGGCATATATGTTTCTGTCTCATTAGTCGCATAACCAAACATTAAGCCTTGGTCACCCGCACCTGTAGCTTCAATTTCTTCTTCAGAAATATCATTTCTATATTCAAGTGCTTTGTCAACACCTTGCGCAATATCCGGTGACTGTTCATCGATTGCAGTTAATACTGCCATTGTTTGGTAATCATAGCCAAATTTAGCACGCGTATAGCCAATACCTTTAATTGTTTCTCGTACGACTTTGGGAATATCTACATAAGTAGAAGTTGATATTTCACCTGAAATGAGCGCCATTCCAGTTGTTACAGTTGTTTCACAAGCGACACGTGCATTGGGATCATCTTTCAAGATTTCATCTAAGATAGCATCAGACACTTGGTCAGCAATCTTGTCAGGATGTCCTTCTGTTACTGATTCTGAAGTAAATAAACGTTTATTGTAAGTCATGATTTGCTCCTTTTACCATTGTATTTACGAAAATTCTCTTTAAAATGTGAGCTCAAAAATAAAAGAGCCTTCTTCACTATTCAAGACAGAGAGAAGGCTCTTAAACGTCCATTCGCTCTTATCGTTCAGACGATTATATGTCTGCAAACGGTTTGGCACCTTTCTTTTAAAAAAGAGGTTGCTGGGTTTCATTGGGTCCATGTCCCTCCACCACTCAGGATAAGAGAATCCGTTAAGAACTATACTACCTAATTCACCAATTAATGTCAATTTTGTTTTTAC
The DNA here is from genome assembly GCF_017893165.1 of Staphylococcus sp. GDX8P54P. Classification (NCBI taxonomy): domain Bacteria; kingdom Bacillati; phylum Bacillota; class Bacilli; order Caryophanales; family Staphylococcaceae; genus Staphylococcus; species Staphylococcus sp. GDX8P54P. Next base: position 39,573 of record NZ_JAESMM010000003.1, on the reverse strand, counting down.
ATGTTTTTTTGTCTTTTCCAGGTGGAATAATTATGGCATTATGTTATACTATTTTCATGTAAAGGCTTACAATATTGAATTTCTATAACACACGCTGGAGGGATTGGGTATGTCAGTAGATACATACAGCGAAACACCTAAAATTAAAAAATTATTAGAAAAAGAAAGCTCTCTTTTTCAACTCTCAACAACTCAACTTTATTACAAAATAATGGGTAATAAAGAAGGAGAATTAACTGAACTTGGTGCGATTAATGCGAGCACTGGTAAATACACTGGACGTTCTCCAAAAGATAAATTTATCGTTACAGAACCTTCTTATAAAGATAATATTCATTGGGGAGATATTAACCAACCTATCGATGAAGAAACTTTCTTAAATCTTTACGCTAAAGTTTTAGACTATCTTGATACAAAAGATGAACTTTACGTTTTTAATGGCTATGCAGGTAGTGACAAAGATACACAATTGAAACTTACAGTTATTAACGAACTTGCATGGCACAACCTTTTTGCACAAAATATGTTTATTCGCCCAGATTCTAAAGAAGAAGCAAGTAATATTAAACCTAATTTCACTATTGTTTCTGCACCTCATTTTAAAGCTGACCCTGAAGTTGATGGTACTAAATCAGAAACATTTGTTATCATTTCATTCAAACATAAAACGATTTTAATTGGTGGTACTGAATATGCTGGCGAAATGAAAAAAGGTATCTTCTCAGTAATGAACTATTTACTACCAATGCAAGACATTATGAGTATGCATTGTTCTGCTAACGTTGGAGATAAAGGGGACGTTGCTTTATTCTTCGGATTATCAGGTACAGGTAAAACAACGTTATCTGCAGCACCAGATAGAAAATTAATTGGTGATGATGAGCATGGTTGGAATAAAAATGGTATTTTCAACATCGAAGGTGGTTGTTACGCTAAAGCAATCAATCTTTCTAAAGAAAAAGAACCGCAAATTTATAACGCGATTCAATACGGCACTATTCTTGAAAATACTGTAGTTAACGAGCGTGGCGCCGTTGACTTTGATGATAATTCATATACTGAGAATACCCGTGCAGCTTATCCAATTCATCACATTGATAACATTGTTCTACCATCTAAAGCAGCTCATCCTAATACAATCATTTTCTTAACAGCTGACGCATTCGGTGTATTACCACCAATTGCTAAATTAACTAAATCACAAGCGATGTACCACTTCTTAAGCGGCTTTACATCTAAATTAGCTGGAACTGAGCGTGGCGTTACAGAGCCTGAACCTTCATTCTCTACATGTTTTGGTGCACCATTCTTACCACTTAATCCTATTAAGTATGCAGATTTACTAGGTGAACTTATTGATAAACATGACGTTGATGTATACTTAGTTAACACTGGCTGGACAGGTGGTAAATACGGTGTAGGTAGACGTATCAGCTTACATTACACTCGCTATATGGTAGATCAAGCGATTAAAGGTAAATTGAAAAACGCTAAATTTACTAAAGATGAAAAATTCGGTTTAAGCATTCCTACAGAAATGGAAGACGTACCTAAAACAATACTCAACCCAATTAATGCTTGGAGTGATTCAGACAAATATCGCGCTCAAGCCGACGACTTAATTAAACGTTTTGAAGAAAACTTCAAAAAATTCGGTCCAGAAGTTGAAGAAATTGCTAATACAGGTGGCTTTAATAAATAATTAAATGGTCACATTCAAAAGGCAACGTACTTGGTAAAATTAACCAAGGTACGTTGCCTTTTTATTTACCCTCACATTTCGACATCCAATGATGTACATAGTTAAGTGCTTTTTTCATAGCTGGTGGTCTAGGCACATGACCTTCATCTATTTGATAAAACGTATCAAAGTCGACACCTTTAGAACTCAATTGCTTCTCTAAATAATAAGCATGGTGAATACCTACCTGTTTATCTTTACCCCCATGTACAATTAGGATTGGCGGACTATGCGCATCAATTAATTTTATAGCATCTCTTTTGTCATAGGCGTCTTTATGTTTATCAGGATGACCAACCATACGACGTAACATGCCACGTAAATCAACACGTTCCTCATACATTAAATGCATATCAGAAACCCCACCCCAGATAATATAACTATCTACCGGATAATCTTGATAAGTTAAGAGACCTTGTATTCCCCCTCTTGAGAATCCAATCATATGTACATAAGCATTTGGATATCGTTGTTTAAGTATTCTAATAAGGTACGTTACATCTTTTAAATCAGCGTTAGCAAACTCATCACGACCTTCACTGCCATTACTACCTCGATAGTAAGGTCCTATCACTAAAGTATCATCATTTGCAAACTGCATTAATCTGGCTGCACGTACACGACCAACTTGTCCCTTACCTCCTCGCAAGTACACCACAATTCTATTTACTGCTTTCTTTAGAGGACACATCTGTAATGCTTTTACTTTTAAGCCATCAACTGTATAAGTCATTTCATCAAATTGATGCGTTCTCGATGCTATAGGCATTTTCTTAGTCGCGATAATATCCAAGGTCTATCATCCTTTCGACACACTTCAGAATTGCGTCATCTTGAATTAAGTAACTTTGCATATCCAACGGAACATCACTAATATGCTTAAACAACAATGGACCTGTCGTTTCTAAATAATCACTTTTCTCTTTAATTGATTTGATTCTCACTATATATACATCTTTTTTGAAAATAGCGTTATCCAACGTGTGAACTTGATATTGTGCTATATAGTTAATCGTTTCAGGTATACCTCCAGTTTCTTCAAAAAGCTCTCTCTTGATTGCTTGTATACTTTGTTCTCCCTTTTCAACCTTACCACCTGGAAACTCAATGCCACGCATTTTGTGCTGAGTAAAAAGTAACTGGTTCTTATATAGTGGAATAGCTAAAACATGATTACCATCAGGACAGTCGTTGTTCGTTTTGTAACTCATTGTAACACGTCTATTATCTTTATCTAGAAACTCCATGTTCTATACTACTCCCTTCAATATGTTAAACTAATTTATAATCGTATTACTGGTTGGAGGCCTATAATGTTAAAAAAATTATTTCTTGGAATAATCCATATCTATCAACGCTATATTTCACCTATGACGCCACCTACATGCAGATTTTATCCTACGTGCTCAGAATATACACGAGAAGCGATTGAAGTTTATGGCCCACTCAAAGGTGGCTATATGGGAATTCGTCGCATTCTTAAATGTCATCCACTTCATAAAGGTGGATTTGATCCAGTTCCTTTAAAAAAGGATAAGGATAAGCATAAACATAGACACTAGTTTAATTTATATAATTTTGATTTATCGATTTGAGGAGGATGGAATAAAATCATCCCCTCTTTTAATTTGCCAACACCTTGCGTAAAATCGTCAGTAAAATAATAACCATCTGGGGTGACATCCCCTGGATAATCACCTTCTCGCGCTAACATTGCGGTAAAATATCTACTCAGTCCATATTCATACATGCCACCGATAACTACTTTAATATCATTAGATTTTAATTCACGTATCAATGATTGCACGCTATCAATACCACCCACTCTAAAAGGTTTAACAATCACTACTTTAATCGGGAATCGCTTAACAATTGACATAATACGATTGATATCAGTTGCTTTTTCGTCTATCGCAATCGCAGGATATTGCGTATGATCAATGTGTAAAATTGAAGACAACGATTTGAATGGCTCTTCTATATAAAGTATGTTTTGTGTCTCTATGGCTTCTAATTTCTGAAAATCTGACACATCCAGTGACTCATTAGCATCTAAAGCTAATTCATAATCAAAAGGCAATGCGTCATTTAACAGTGAAATATCATTATTCAATTGACTTGTCCATTTTAATTTAATGCGTTTAGGTTGCGTTTGTACTAAATCATCAAGTTGTTGTGCACTAATACCACTAATGGTTGCACCATATTCTACTTTAAACGTCGGTAAGTCATGATACATCTGGTAAATCGCCATAGCTACAGCACTTCTTGATGCAGGTTGATTGTCAAGCATGGCTAAATAAGGATTCCAATCTTCATATACCTGAAATGACTTATGAATGACACTTTCCGCCCATTGAGAAAGTGTTTCTTTAACTGTATCAATCGTCTCTGCGGCATACCAATCTGATTCAAACGCATTACATTCACCGAAATAAGATTGCTCATCATCACTTAAAAATTCAACAATAAGCGCTTTACGATGCGTCATTTTAACTTTTGGTGTCACAATTGGATTTATAAATTCATGATTATAAAGATAAAAATTTACTGCTTTAATCCACATATTAATGCCCTCAATTTATCATTTTACTACGCTGCAGTTTACCAGTTGATGTATAAGGCAAACGTTCAACTTGATGAAACGCTTTAGGTATTTTATATTTAGCTAAATGAGATTTAAAATAGTTTATTAACGCCGTATCAGAAATGGGACAATCAGCAACGTAATAGAGTACTGGCACTTGTCCCCATGTCACATCCTCTTGTGCAACACATACAGCGTCATTAATATCTGAATGCATTTTAGCAATGGTTTCTATCTCATAAGGATAAATATTTTCTCCACCACTAATGATCAAATCTTTGCGACGATCATAGACCATTACAAATCCTTCCTCATCAATTTCTGCTATATCACCCGTTTTAAAGTAACCGTCTTCAAATGTATCGCTTAAGCCTGTTGGATATAAATAACCATTCATCACATTGTCACCTTTGATAAGAAGTTCGCCATGACCTTCACTATTAGGATGTTTGATACGCACTTTAACGTTTTCGCTTGGTTTACCAACAGTGTCATATCGTTGTGCAAGCATCTCAGGTGTAGCAGTCAGAAATTGAGAACATGTTTCTGTCATTCCAAAAGAATTGTATATTGGGAGGTGATTATTTAGCGCTTCATCAATTAAGGTAGATGATAATTTGGCGCCTCCTAGTAAGATTTTTTCAAGTGAGAAAGGTTGATTCAATCCTGCATCCATAAGCCATTTAAGTGTTTGTGGCACTAAAGATACATGTGTAGGTCTTTCTTCTTTAATAATCGTTAACATCGTTTGCGTATTATATTTTTCCAGTATACGTACCGTAAAGCCCTCGATTATAGAACGTAACAACACACTGAGCCCTGAAATATGATATATCGGTAAAACAGATAACCATTTCGTAGTTTCATCATATCCTAAACTTTTTTTACAACCAATCGCACTTGCATAATGATTTTTAAATGTTTGTGGTACTGCTTTTTGAGGCCCTGTCGTACCTGATGTAAACATGATTGATGCAATACGTTCATCATTAAATGTTTCGTCATTGGCATGACTTGGATATTGTTCTAATTCAGATAAATGTATCACATTGAAATGCGACAAATAAAAAGGTTGCGTCGTAAATATAGTTGTAATATTAATGGAATTCATTTGATTTATCATTTCAGTTTCTGTTAATCGCGTGTTTAACATTGCTATTTCAACATTAGCTAACCAACACGCGTTTATAAGCGTAATAGACTCAATATCATTCTTAATGTACAATCCTACTCTATTCAAATTCAAAGAAAGGATATGTTCTGAAATTGAAAGTGCTTTATCATATAATTCTTTAAATGTTATAGAATGTTTTCCATCTGTAACTGCAATTTTATTTCTATTTTTAATACTTTGCTCTTTTAACCAAAAATCCACGATTCATTCCTCCATCTAGATACATTCTAATTATAACGATATTTGAGTTAGTTAGCATTGGTTGTGTTTAAGAAGCAACATATTTTAATGCCATTAACTTATAACTATAAAGATTTAAAGTGTATTTTAACTATTAAATAATAAGCTACTTTTATTTTAAAAAATAAAAAGAGTTTAAAGTGATGTTTACCACTTCAAACTCTGATAAGCTATGATATTCAATTATTGCCTAGCCTCATAGTAGGCTGGCTACTGGTTTCAATGTATTTCGCTTTATAAGCTCCACGCATTGTCGTTAACATAAATATATTATAATATTTTTATATAATAAAGTCAATATAAATTTTATCTACTAATTCTTACATTTCACCTTCAATTGATAATTGAATAATGCGATCATGATTGTAAATTAAAGATATTCTAGTTTTAAATCTATCAGTATTTTTAATTTGATATAAAAAGAGAGCTAGAGTACCCATTACTCTAACTCCTTTTTCTGCTTGTGTTGAAATTTTCATTTCAAATCCTCGAAAATCAATGTATTTCGTTTTATAAGCTCCACGCATTGTCGTTGAACTAAATATATTATAATGTTTTTATATAATAAAATCAATATAAATTTTAAACTAAATATTTACATCTTATCTCATTGGGAGTGGGACATAAATAATATGATGATGCTATTTGCAAATTCGCAGTAGCTGACTAAACTGAAAATGCGCTTAAATCAAGCTTATTTCAATTCTAGTCATCTTTGCGGGCGGGGCCCCAACACAAAAAATCACGAATGTGATTTTACAAGCTAAGCAAGTTGGGGTTCGGGGCCTCCAGCAGAGAGAATTTCATCAAGAAATTCCACAAGCAAAGCAAGCTGGGAGCGGACGACGAATTTAAAAAGAATTCTGTCCCACTCCCCTATACATTACAACTTACTAACAATAAAAAAGCAAGGTCAACGTGTCAGAGAATTATATTCTTGACACTTTTTTGACACTTGCTAGCTTGAAACCCTATTGTATAGGGCTTAACTTATGGAGAGCAAGGGATTCGAACCCTTGAAACGCTTATGGCGCTTACACACTTTCCAGGCGTGCTCCTTCGGCCAAACTCGGACAGCTCTCCTCAATATTAGTTATATAATACATAAAAAAACAGAAGCGATATTTCACTTCTGTTTGTATGACTCCTACGGGACTCGAACCCGTGTTACCGCCGTGAAAGGGCGGTGTCTTAACCGCTTGACCAAGGAGCCATGGCTCCGCAGGTAGGATTCGAACCTACGACCGATCGGTTAACAGCCGATAGCTCTACCACTGAGCTACTGCGGAATAATATGATGGAGCGGGTGATGGGAATCGAACCCACAACATCAGCTTGGAAGGCTGAGGTTTTGCCATTAAACTACACCCGCGTAGTAAACGATTATGGGGCGGTTGAAGGGAATCGAACCCTCGAATGTCGGAACCACAATCCGATGCGTTAACCACTTCGCCACAACCGCCAAAATGATTGAATGGTTCAGGACAGAGTCGAACTGCCGACACATGGAGCTTCAATCCATTGCTCTACCAACTGAGCTACTGAACCGTAATAAGTAATGGCGGTCTCGACGGGAATCGAACCCGCGATCTCCTGCGTGACAGGCAGGCGTGTTAACCGCTACACTACGAGACCTATTAAAATGGTGTATTGCGGGAGGCGGATTTGAACCACCGACCTTCGGGTTATGAGCCCGACGAGCTACCGAACTGCTCCATCCCGCGCTAATATTATTTGCGTCTCAAAAATCAGTACTTATTAAGTATATCATTTAACATTATTGAATGTCAATAACTTTTTTAAATAAATTTTACATTTAATTCATTGAATCTTCATATTAAAATGCGATAATTAATTAATGGTCATCGCCTTTCGAATACTTTATTAGTATATATAGTATCATTAACTTAGTCAATAACAATTCTAAAGTAATTTGTGTAAAAAAACGCTACATTTAAAATATTTTAATTTAAGATACGAATTGGATATTCAATTGTTGAATGAATGGTCTAAATACATGTGATTTTTTATATTAAAATCAAAAACAGTCTGGGATATAAATAATATAATGAAGCTATTTTGCAAATTCGCAGTAGCTGACTGAACTGAGAAGACGCTTCAATCAAGCTTTTCTCAGTTCTAGTCATTCTTGCGGGCGGGCCCCAGCAAAGAGAATTTCACTAAGAAATTCAACAAGCAAAGCAAGTAGGGAGTGAGACGATGAATTTAAAAGAATTCAGTCCCACTCCCTACTTTGATTAAATTTAATTATTTAAACATTTTTATTATAAATGACACTAACACTTATCTCGTCATGTAATGTTGCATTTTTTCTTGTAACTCAGTGAAGGAAACAAAGCCCTCTTCTTCTAAAAAGTGCCCTCCTTCATCAACAATTTTAGTTTTACCACCCAATTCATTAATTAGTTTTTGTGTTTCTAAATATGACACATAGGCATCGTCTCTTGAAGCAAGTCCGTAGAAATGCTTCACTTTTGATTTAACGTTATCATAATCGATACTAAAATCCCCTACTTTAATGGAATCATCAATTTTTACCGCATCTTCTTTAAACCCTGCTATACTGAAAAAGCCTTCAAAGCAGCCATCAACTGATAGGTCTTCAATATATTTTAAAGTAGCTATTGAGCCATATCCATGTGTTACAAAATAAGTATCTGTAGACAAAATATCAATTTGTTGATGTAATTCATGAACCCAGTTGTCTATATCATCATTTTTATTTTCATCTAAATGAAATAATTGAACATCATAACCTTCTAATTCTAAATTGTGTTGTAACCATGCATACCAATGGTTATGCGAATCCCCTATCTGTGAATGAACGATAACTACATTAGTCATTAACGTATGTCCTCCTTAAAATACTAAATTAGGTTAATTGATATAACAAAACACTTTTAAAGAGATGCCCTGACCTCTGAAAAAGTGTTTAAAACATTATATTTCATCCAATAATTCTTCTACGGCGTTTTTACCTTGTTGAATACAGTCTGGTAGACCAACCGCTTCAAAAGGTGCACCAGTAATTCTAAGTGCTGGATAAGTCTGTTTAACATGTTGTTGAATTTTACGAATTTGACTCATATGTCCAATATGATATTGTGGCATACTTTTAGTCAAACGATTGACAATTGTAAATTCAGGATTGCCTTTAAAGGTCATCATTTTATTTAAATCGCGACGGGCGATTGTTGCTATTTCTTCATCTGTATGATCTTCAACGACAGTATCACCTGGTTTACCTACATACGCTCTAATCAATACTTTACCTTTAGGCGTAGTGAAAGGCCATTTTTTAGTAGTCCAAGTACATGCTGTAATATCCGTCTTACTCGTTCTAGCAATAACAAAACCAGTACCATTATATGTGTTTTCAATATCCTTTTCATCGAATGCAAATACCACTGTTGCTACTGAAGTAGAATCCATTTGATTAAAGTATTTAAATGCTTCGTCATGATTAAACCATTTCATAAATGTTTGATGTGGCGTTGTAATTAAAACCCCATCAAATTGTTCACTACCTTGATCAGTCACAATTTCATAATTATCTTTATTAATATGGATATCATTGACAGGTGATTGATATCGAATCGTAACGCCTTTACTTTCTATATTCTCAGCTAACGCTTCAATAAATGAACTTAAACCATGTCGGAATTGCTTAAACTGACCTTTAGGTGCGCCAGGGTATAATTGACGTTGCTTAATACGTTGAGCCTTTTCATGTTGCATACCTTTAATTAAACTGCCATGTGTTTCTTCTTGTTCTTTGAAATTAGGAAATGTACTCATCAAACTTAATCGATCGATATCCGTGCCGTATATCCCCCCCATAAGAGGCTCTATTAAATTCTCAAGTATTTCATTCCCTAATCGTCTTCTAAAGAATTCCCCAACAGATATATCATCATCAATTTGTATAGGTGGTATAACTAAATCAAGTCCGGCTCTTAGCTTACCAAATGGCGATATGAGTTTCGTTTTGAGAAACGGTTTAATATCAGTCGGAATCCCCATAATTGACCCACCTGGTATGGGATACAATTTATTTTTAGCGTAAATATAAGATTGGCCTGTCTCATTCGTAATCAAATCATCTCCCAGACCAATATCTTTAGCTATGTCAGTCATAATCGTTTTACGTCCAAGATATGATTCAGGACCAAGCTCAATTGTATAACCTTCATTACGATATGTTTGAATCTTTCCTCCAGGTCGATTAGTCGCTTCAAAAATGGTTACATCTACATCTGGTTTATAATGTTTTAAATAATATGCACTTGCAAGTCCAGTTATACCTGCACCAATGATTGCCACTTTTTTACTCACAATGAGTCCCTTCCTTTATTAAAAAACTGTTTTGATTTCATCCACAATTGCATGGATAAATAATGGATCCGTATTAGGCATTTTTGGACGATAATAATTTGCACCTATCTCATCACATACGACTTTACATTCATAGTCATTATCATACAGTACTTCCAAATGTTCACATACAAATCCTACTGGTGTATAAATAAAATGTTTATAGTGATGGTCATTGTACAATGCTCTAGTTAAATCTTGCACGTCCGGTCCTAACCATGGTGTTCCAGTATTCCCCTCGGATTGCCAACCTTGAGCAACGTGTTTAATATTCGAAGCTGCTTGTAATCGGTTCATTGTATCCTTTAATTCATTAGGATATGGATCATTATTTTTCTCAATTAAACCTTTAGGCAAACTGTGTGCAGAAACAACCAAGATGGTCTCATCGTGTTCATCTTGTGGGATTTGCGCTAACGTTTCATTAATTTTATTTGTCCAATACTCGATAAATTTAGGTTGGTGATAATAATGTTCAACATGGTGTAGCTTAATGCCATACTTATCCGCTTCCTCTTTAGCACGTTTATTATATGAACCAACCGAGAAGCTAGAGTAATGTGGTGCCAACACTACAGTTACTGCTTCTTCAATACCGTCATTGTGCATTTTTTCAACAGCTTCTTCAATATATGGAGAAATATGTTTCAATCCTAAATACAATTGAAATTCAACATCTTCATATGATTCATTTAACGCATGCGTCAACGCTTCAGCTTGTCGATCAGTTGTGCCAGCTAAAGGAGAAAGTCCTCCTATAAATTCATAACGATCTTTTAGATCTTGCAACTCTTCTTCAGTTGGTCTCTTACCATGTCTTATATCTGTGTAATATGGTTCAATATCGCTTTCTTTATATGGTGTCCCATATGCCATAACTAATAAGCCTATTGTCTTAGTCATTAAATAAAACCTTCCTTAATCTTTTTTGAATTCTATGTGTTATTTACTTGTATAATCATGAACAAATTGGGTTACACGTTTTAATGTTTCTGGTTTAACTTCAGGGAAAACACCATGTCCTAAATTAAAAATGTGTTTCCCTCTCTCCATACCTTCGTCGAGAATAGCACGGATTCTCTTTTCTAATACATCCCAAGGCGCAAGTAAAAGTGATGGATCTAAATTACCTTGTAGTGTTTTATTGACGCCCATATTTGTCGCTGTCGTAATAGACGTACGCCAATCTAGTCCTAATACATCGATTGATAAGTCATTCCATTCATTAATAAGATGACTTGCTCCTACCCCAAACATAATGATAGGTACATCATATTGCGCTTTTATGCCATTGATTAACTTATTCATAGACGGTTTAATGTAATAGCGATAATCCTCGATATTTAATGCGCCTACCCATGAATCAAAGATTTGAATAAGTTCTGCACCTGCTTCAATTTGAGCTACTACGTAATCAATTGAAACTTGTACAAGATGGTCCATTAAGGCAAACCAAGTTGCTTCATCCCCGTACATCATTGCTTTCGTAAAATTATAATTTTTTGAAGGACCACCCTCAATCATATAAGAAGCCAACGTAAATGGTGCACCTGTAAAGCCAATTAGAGGTACGTTCAACTTCTCTTGTGTTAGCAATTGAATCGTTTCAAGTACATATGGCACATCTCTTTGGGGATCAATTTGCGTGAGTTTTTCAACATCAGATACAGATTTAATTGGATTACTGATAACTGGTCCAATGCCTGATTTGATGTCGACATCCACGCCAATTGGTTTCAAAGGTGTCATGATATCTTTATATAAAACCGCTGCGTCAGTATTATAATTATCTACTGGTAATTGCGTTACATAAGCACATAATTCAGGTTGGTGAGTAATGTCAAACAATGAGTATTTTTCTTTTAATTTTCGATATTCTGGTTGTGATCGGCCGGCTTGGCGCATAAACCATACAGGTGTATGAGATGTTTTTTCACCTTTTATTGTTTGTAAAATTGTCTTATTTTTATTATGCACCTTATAGTCCTCCTAAATTAAAATCATTCTTATCTATAATATCATATGCTAATATAATTATCGTTTATGTACACTTAAATGTCATAAAAAAGACAAAGCATAAATGTACATTTCAATTCATTAAATTATAATAATTTATTAATCTTAATTATAGTATATTTAAGCATTTAAAAATATCCCTCAAACAGACTAATTCGTTTTCAAAATTTTTTAAATATTACATTCATTTAGTATAGCTAGACTTATGAATTAATCGTATAATATAAGCAACAAAGGAGGTATGAGTCATGAACATATATACAACATATGGGACTTATGGTTACTTAAATCAAATTAGAACTAAAAATACTGAAAGAAATCTGTTTTTATTTTCAACAGACGATTCTTCAGTCATTATTGAAGAAACAGATGACAAATCTATTTTAAAACATCCAACGGTTTATACAACGGTTAAAGCAATTAACGATTTAGATCAAACACATTTTTATTCGGCAATATTTATTCCATCATCTGATGATCATGTACATCAGTTAGAAAAACGTATTGCAAATTTAGAGTTGAATTTTGATAACGTTGCTGGGTTTAAGAGCTATCGCTTTTTAAAACCTGTACAAGGAACAACTTATAAGGTTTATTTTGGCTTCGCTAACCGACAAACATACGAAGACTTTAAAGAAACTGACACGTTTAAGGACTATTTTTCAAAAGATGCCTTAAGACATTATTTCGGTTCGAGCAGTCAACATTCAAGTTATTTCGAAAGATATTTATACCCAATTAAAGATTAGTAAATCAAAAAGTTGCCTTTTAACTAGTAACATTTGAATATGTGCTAGCTAAAGGCAACTTTTATTAATCTTTGAGCAGTGATTCTTGATATTGTAATTTTTTAATTGTACTTCTAATCGTTAACCACCCTACTATAAAGAAAATAAGCGCGAAAAAGAAATACTGCGGATAAATACTAATAAATGTAATTGAAAAAATAAGTCCTATGATTAACATTAGTCGATATAAAAACTTTTCGTACCCTTTTATCACTTCAACATCTGACACTGGCCAAACTTGAGGCCATAATCCATAGGCTTGTTGTGTATAAAATTGGGACATTTGTAATAATGTTATATACATGAATAAACATCCAATAATCACAGAAACGATTGGGAAAGATAACCAAATCATTAATACTAATGCAATTATAATTAAACGCAGAATAATACTAAATGCATCTCTTCCACGAACAAAACTTCGAGTGAAAAGGTAAAGATACATATTTTTCGAATTAAATTTACGACCTTTAGGTGTTGGTAAAAAAACATCTAAATATCTACGTCGAACTGCTGTTTCTTTTAAGTGCTTAACATCTGTGAACATATTTACAAATTTATAGTAATTCGTATGATGTCTCTCTTCTATGCTAATCATTCGCTCCCAAGGATATAAATTTGAATGGTTAGCTTTAGGAAGTAGAAACGTTGCACTTAATAAAATAAGTGTAAGGACGATTCCCCAATACATTTGATAGCCTAGGACTAAGTCAAAGGTTACTAAATTAAATAGAAATAGAATGATACTGATGCTCCAACTTGATTTTCTGATTTGATACCATTGCCATCTCAATTTCAACCCTAGCCAAGGATGGATTAAAGTTAAAATACTAAAAATAATATAAGGTGTTAGTACATGATCATCTAATTTAGAAAATAATGGGAACAAGATAATGAGTAATACGATTTGAATAGCAATTCTATTAAAATAACTATATCGTAAACTCAACTTCATATAGTCCTTCATGTGTGTTTCAAACGGAAGTAAAAATATTCTATCTGCATCTTTCAAAAATGTTCGTATCGGAAAGATAGATGTCAAGGCTAACAATACGCTCGCACACAATGCATAATCAATATCGTTAGGAATATGTTGTAACCATTGACCATATCCTAATATAAACGCTCCTAATAAAATTAAAAGAAACACTGAAAAATGACCATTGAAAATAAACTTATTATAATAGCTTTTTTCTTTTCGAATTGCATCTAATCTCGTTCTAAATAAAGACGTAGCTGATTTATCCATCTGCTTGACCACCTTGTGTGACATGTATATAGATGTCATCAAGTGTGCGACCATGTAAACCAGTTTGTTCGCGAAGTTCCTCTAAATCCCCAAATGCAACCACTTTCCCTTTATCTAAAATGATAAAGCGATCACAATATCGTTCTGCAGTCGCTAAAATATGAGTACTCATCAAAACCGTACGCCCTTCGTTTTTCTTTTCAACCATCAAATCTAACATTGATTGAATCCCTAATGGATCGAGACCTAAAAATGGTTCATCTATAATATATAATTCCGGGTTCACTATGAAAGCACAGATAATCATTACCTTTTGCTTCATTCCTTTAGAGAAGTGGCTTGGGAATACTTTCAACTCATTCTCTAATCGAAAAGTTTTAAGTAATGGACGTGCACGTTTCATTGCTTCTTCTTCACTTATTTGATAAGCCATTGCTGTCATGGCGATATGCTCTTCCAATGTTAATTCTTCATATATGATGGGTGACTCAGGAATATAAGATAACTTCTTGCGATACACTTCGATATCATCGGTAATCTCAGTATTTGAGATAGAAAGTTTACCTTCTGTTGGCGTTAGTAAGCCTAACATATGTTTAATGGTTGTACTCTTACCTGCACCATTTAATCCAATTAAACCAACAATTTCTCCTGCTTTTAATTCAAAATTTATATCTTCAATAACAGGACGTTTTCCGTAACCTCCTGTCAAATGTTCAACTTTGACTGTCATATGGCACCTCCATGACTATCATTGTACCAAAATTAGCTTTTAACTACTAAAATTACAATTACTTCATTAACGAAATTTTTAATGAGTAATGCTATAATAAGCTATAAATACGTAAAAGGAGTGCATTCAAATGGCTGAAACAGTATTTAGTAAAATTTTATCTGGAGAAATTCCAAGCTTCAAAGTTTATGAAGATGAATTTGTTTATGCATTTTTAGATATTTCTCAAGTAACTAAAGGACATACGTTACTTATTCCTAAAAAAGCATCACCTAATATCTTTGAAACAGATGAAGAGACAATGGCACATATTGGTGCAGCCTTACCTAGAGTCGCTAACGCAATTAAAAAAGCCTTCAATCCTGATGGTTTAAATATCATTCAAAACAATGGTGAGTTTGCAGATCAATCTGTATTCCATATTCATTTTCATTTTCTACCACGTTACGAAAATGATATCGACGGCTTCGGCTATCATTGGGAAACGCATGAAAATGAAATCAATGATGAACAAAAACAAGCTATCGCTAATCAAATCAAAGCTCAATTTGAATAATTCTGCATATTGAATGTCATTTTAGGGTAATATACAATTAAAATTAGCTTGTCGACATATGTTTGATATAGAAATAGAAATTGTTATGATTTCACTATTCTATTATTATCCGATAACGACATAACAAGTGAGGAGAATAAAACATGAAAGTATCACGCGTATTATTTGGTATTACTGTGGGAGTGGCATCTGGAATCGCTGTTTCATGGTTAAACCGTGATGATCAAAGTGTAAAAAACAACACAATTGATGCAAAAGAACCTACTGGATCTCGTTCTGAACTAGAACGTGAGATAGCATCACTTAAACGTAATTTTTATAATATTATAGATTATGCGAAACAAGTTAAGAATGATGGTGTCTCTTATGGTAGTGACATTGGTGATGAATTTAAAACACTCATTGGTGATTTTAAATCTGACATTAATCCAAACATTGAAAAACTACAATCCCACATTGAGAACTTACAAAACCGTGGCGAAGAAATAAGTAATACTTTTTCTAAAGATAATAAATAATGTACGAAATTAGAGTGGTGTAAGATTCATTTTGAATTAACACCACTCCTTTTATATTTATAGCAAATTGGACTTGACTGTTTACATTGATAGTTAGATAATACGTAGCGTATATAATTAAGACCTATTAAGAGGTGTCCTTATGTTCCTATGTAAACGTCAAATTGACATTCATGCACGGTTTGGTGTGCCAAGAATCGCATTTTTAAGTTTTACGATTACTATCATCGCGTTTTTAATAAGTTATGAAATCATGTACTATTTTGTGAATACACCTTTATCAGATCGTCATTTTATGATTTTATTAGTATTCGCTGTATTGATGTACCCTATTCATAAATCAATCCACTTGCTCTTTTTCTTGCCTTATATGAATTCATTTAGAATTCATAAATTAAATAAGAAGCGGTGGTTACCTTATTTCAACACTTATGTAAGCACGCCAGTCCATAAACTATATTTTTGTATTAACTTGATTTTACCTTTCATATTAATCACTTTTATTTTAATTGTATTAACGATGCATTTCCCACAATATGGCCACTATTTTATGTTTTTATTGGCTTTAAATTTTGGCATATCTGTAATGGATTTTTTATATCTTAAAATTATTATTTTTTCAAATGAAGGTCATTTTATAGAGGAACATCAAACAGGTATTAATATTTTAAATAAAGTGCCCTACCAATCATTTCATTAAAACAAACCATATCGAACTTAAAGCATGTCGCATGTTTCAGGTTCGATATTTTTAATACTTAAGTCCGATTAAATCTCGTACTTTAGCAGTATCTCGCCTATTTCTAATTGGTGATGCTTTCATAATATGTTATAGTAACTTTGTTATTAATGTAAAAGGAGCTATCAACCATGAAAATTATGAATAAATTAATTGTTCCAGTAACTGCAAGTGCTTTACTTTTAGGTGCTTGTGGATCAAATGCAACAGATTCTGAAAGTAATACATTAATCTCTTCCAAAGCTGGAGATGTAAAAGTTAAAGATGTAATGAATAAAATTGGTGATGAACAAATTGCAAGTACATCATTTAGCATTGCATTAAATAAAATTTTAGAAGATAAATACAAGGATAAAGTCGATACAAAAGATATCGATGATGAAATAAAAAAAGAGCAAAAACAGTATGGTGGTAAAGATCAATTTGAAAGCATGCTTAAACAACAAGGTATGACTTTAAATGATTATAAAGAGCAGAAAAAACTTGCTGCATACCAAAAACAATTACTTGCTGATAAAGTTAAAGTGTCTGATAAAGAAATCAAAGATAACACTAAAAAAGCTTCTCACATTTTAATTAAAGTGAAATCAAATAGTGATGATAAAGAAGGTTTATCAGATAAAAAAGCAAAAGAAAAAGCTGAGAAAATTCAAAAAGAAGTTGAAAAAAATCCAGAAAAATTCGGTGAAATTGCTAAGAAAGAATCTATGGACGCTTCAAGTGCCAAGAAAAATGGTTCTTTAGGTTATGTTGTCAAAGGACAAATGGTAAGCAAATTTGAAAAAGCTTTATTCAAATTAAAAGAAGGTCAAGTTTCAGATGTAGTTAAAACCGACTACGGTTACCATATTATTAAAGCTGATAAAGAAAACGACTTTGATAAACAAAAATCTAAATTGAAAGCTAAACTAATAGAACAAAAAGTACAAAAAAATCCAGAAATTTTAACTGATGCTTATAAAGATTTATTAAAAGAATATGATGTTGATTATAAAGATAGTGATATTAAAAAAGCTGTAGAAAACACTATCCTAAATCCTGATAAACTTAAACAACAACAATCGTCTTCAGATAGTTCTTCATCAGCATCAAGCTTATCTTCATAATTTTCAAAGATACTAATTAAAAATGAAAGCGCAAGTTAGACCACATCACAAAGTCTAGCTTGCGCCTTTTATTTAGTCATAACAATTTATAAAATAAGCGTTTTTACTTTCCATCGTAAATTGACTTTACATAATGGATAAAGTAAAAACGCTTTTTTATTAATCTAATTTTTCTGGATTGTAGAACTGTCGATTTTCCATACCAAAAATACGTTCGGTAAATTGACCTTTATCTGTTTTCTTAAATGCTTTTTCAAACATATTCATCTTCGCGTCAATATTATCAATAAAGAATAATATTTCTGCTTCTTTTAAGTGTGGTAACTTAGGTGAACCAAATTCCATTTTACCATGATGGGCTAAAATCATATGTCGAAGTAACATGACTTCTTCACCATCAATTCCTAGTTCCCTAGCTGCGTCCGCAACTTCATCACTCGCTATCGAAATATGACCTAGTAAATTACCTTCAACCGTATACGTTGTTGCTACAGGTCCACTTAGTTCCCTTACTTTACCTAGATCATGTAAAATAATTGAACTATATAATAAGCTACGATTTAACAATGGATAAATATCACATAATGATTTGGCTATTTCTAACATGGTTAGCACGTGATAACTCAATCCGCTGGCAAAATTGTGATGATGTGAGCTTGCAGCTGGATACGTAAAGAATTTATCTTGGTACTTTTTCAATAGATGACGTGTGATACGCTGTAAGTTTGCATTTTCAATATCTAAAATATAGTGTGAAATGTTCTCTTGGATTTCGTCAGGTGTCAAAGGTGCACCATCTACAAAATCTTGTGTCTTTAAGCCATCTTCAGGTTTAGCTAATCTAAACTGATTGACTTTCATTTGTTTGCGACCTCGATAGTTAATGACATCGCCTTTAACCCAAACAATCGTCTCTGGTTTAAGTATTTGCATATCTTCTTTACTCACTGTCCATAGTTTGGCTTCAATGTCACCACTTTTATCTTGTAAGAATAATGTCATATAATCTTTTCCTTGAGCAGTAACACCTTGTGTAGCTCTATGGATTAAGAAGAAATTATCAACCGAATCTCCTGGATTTAGCTTTTCTACATTTCTCATCGTTTTCCGCCTTCCTCTACTTTATTTAATATGAGCATCTCTTTAGAAGGAATTGCAGTATCTTTCATACAAGTGAAGTACAATACTTGATAGTCTTTAGCTAATTCTCTTAAATAGTTTAACATCATTGATTTTCTTTGTTTATCAAAATGAACAAATGCATCATCTATAATGATTGGGAATGGATAATATGGTCTTAATATCTTAATCAAACTAATTCTAAGTGCAATATATAATAATTCTTTCGTTGATTGACTTAGTTCAAGTGGGTGATACATTTGACCATTATTATGTTTAACCATTATTGTGTCATTTTCGTAGGTAATCAAATTATAATTACCTTTTGTGAGTGATGTGAAAATATTGACAGCTTCATTGATCACTTGTGGTAAACGCTTGTCCTTGATTTGCTTAATATGTTCATTAATAAGTGCTTCTAGATAACTTAAACTTGCCCAATCTTTAGCTAAATCATTCATTCTATTTTTTAAGTTATAGTATTCGTGTCTTAACTTAGATAATGTTTTGTCTGTTTCCATATAATTAATTTGAGCGGTCAAGTCACTGACTTCTGTTTGTTTATCTAAATATTGGTCATTATAGTCATCTACTTGTTTCGCAAGCGTAGCGTCTTCTTCTTCTAATTGCGCAGTTGTCTTTTCGCTTAAATCTGAACTATCTTCATATGAGAAATCTTGGTTCTCAAGATATAATGTTAAATCATTAAATCTAGTCAATTGTTGATGATAAAGTTGATATTGCTCATACGATTGATAGTATGCCTCTTCACTTGAAACTTCGATATAGTTAAATAATGTATCAATTGTATGCTCATTTTCTTCAAGTTGTTCTTTCAATTGTTTTAATTCATTACTTAATAGCTCGATTTGATTTTTAAGTTGTTCTTTTTTCTCTCTTTTACTTTCATAATTAGAAATCCAATTTTTTAAATCCGTAAATAATGAAGCTTTATTGAATGGACTAATTTCATGTTCAGTATATTCATGTGCAGTTTGATAAAATTGATCCAATTTTTGATTTACTTCTTGATGTTGATGCTTTAATTTATTGCGATAACTATCATTTGATTTCAGTTGATTCATTGTTTTGAAGCTATCAAGCAATAAATCATCTGTCATGTTATTCGGCAATTTCAAATTGGCTTTAACTTCATCTAATTGATGCGTAAGCGTATTGATTTGTTCTTCTGTTTTTTGTAGTAAACTTTCTTGATGATTTAATTTATTTGCTAAGACGCTCTTATTATTACTTGCGTTACTCCAACGCTCGCGAAGTTGAAATTGTTGATCTAAATCGAAGTTTAAATCATATTCAGATTCTAAATCATTTATTTGTTGTTCTAAATCATTTATTTCTTCACTAATTGATTCACTATAATCAATTTCCTTCGTTCTTACTAAGAAAATACCAATAATAAAGACTACTGTTAAAATCGCAAAGATAATACCAAATATAAGGTTCTGCGTTACAAATGAGAAAATGGTTAAACCTAATCCGATGACTGAAAGCACTATGAAACTTAGTCTTAACCACCAATTTCTTTGTTGTTTTCTTTCTTTATCGGAATTAAATGTATCTTTGAGTTTGTTATACAGGTTTTCTTTTTCGTGTAATTCGAGTTTTTGTTGATTATATTGCTTTTTCTTATCTAAAGCGTCTTCAGGGACTAATTCTTTTTCTAAATGATCAATTTCTTGTGTCAGTGCATTTTGTTCGATTTGATTTTCATCAATGGATCTTTCGATTTGTTGTTTCAATACGTTCTGTTCATTACGCGCTTTAATCGTTTCGCTAACATAGTTTTTCTTGGCGTCTGATGTGTCAGTATCGTGATGAACTTCTTGCCAACCAATGCTGGATTTCAAATCTACTTCTTGACGTTCATAATCATCGATGTCTTGTTCGAGTGCAGAAGATTTCAGTTCAGCCTGTTGCATTTCATTTTCGTCACGTGTTAAATCATAAATATGTTTAGCAGTAGTTTCATTAGAAACTACAATTGCATTATATTCATGCTCTAATTGCTTTAATTTCTCTTCTCGCAAGCTTATATCTCTAGTTAATGATTGTTTGTAATTTGAAGCTGTTTCATAGCGTTCAATCCCCTTCTCAGGAAAACGCAATGGCTCGATATTTAATCTCTGTTCTAGATCTTTCCATTCTTGGGCTTGCTCATGTATAGCGAGTTGCTTCTGTTTACTTTCATGCATTTTAGATAATTGGTTTAAATTGGCTTTTAAATGTTCCAAATGACGTTGTGACTTATCTCTATCATCTACTAAACGATGATACTCATCCACCTTCGCCTCTTCTTCTCTAATTTGCGCTTCCAACTGTTTCAGTTCCTCAAGTTGTTGATTAAGTATTGGATTTTTACCCGCTTTTTTATACAATGTTGTTTTCTTTTGACTGACCATTTTATTCATCATAGTAAATTCTGATGAACCGAGTGCGCCAGCTTCAAGTAAATAACTTTGTAATTGATCTTCATCTAAATTACGGTGAATATCTTGTAATCCAAGCACATTAAATGAGAAGATACCTTGATATGTTTTTTTAGAAATATAGTTTAATTTTTTCTTGAGCCATGCTTCATCACGAATTAAGCCATTTTCCAAATAAACTTTCACATCACCTGAAACGCTACCTTTAACGCGCTCAACAACAATTTCTGATTGGTCATCTAGAATAAGCGTCAGTTTACCCCCATACTGATTTCCCATACGAGGTTCTAATCGAGGCTCTTTTTCTTTTTTAGAAGGGAAGCCAAATAAAATGGAATGGATGAAAGCTTGAATCGTTGATTTACCCGCTTCATTCTCTCCAAAAATCTCAGTAAATTCACGATTAAATTCAATCTTACGATGTACAAATTGTCCATAACCATAGATTTCTAAAGATTTAATGATCATCACTTTCACCTCTCATATCTGCTTTTAAAATATTTTCAGCACGATTAACCAGTTCAACCTTATCAAAATCAGTATAGTCTTCTAAATATTTAGAAGCTCTAGGATTTAAATACAATTCCGTCATTGCTGCTTCAAATACTTTATTATCTTTGATTAAATCAGCTGAAAATTCCCTGACAAGAGGTGTTTCATCCATTTGGATATAATTAAATGTTAGCGATTCTATCATTACAAAATGGTGTTCATTCTCTTCGTAATCGTCAATCATTTCCTTAATCTGACTAATATCATGAGAAGATAATGGCTTATCACTATCTAAATTAACCGTTAATCTATAAAACGCTTTTCCATTAGAACGAACGCTTTCTTTGAATGATTGAATTGCTTCATAAATCCCTTGTTTAGAAACTTTATCTGTGTTAATTGTTGCTTCTTCAAATCGAATTTGCTGCGTTGGAATAAATGTTGCATTTAATCTTAAATGATCACCCTCAACTAATAAACATCCTTTAGGCCCTTGTTCGCCAAAGTGACGTCCTTGTATGTTACCCGGATAATGTATTGGGGGCATGTCGCTTAATTCTTGTCTTTCATGAATATGACCTAGCGCCCAATAATGATATAATTTCTGATTTAAATCCTCTAAAATAAATTCAGTGTATCGATCTTTAGTTGACGATTTACTGTATGTACCATGCAGCATGCCAATATGGATTCCTTTTTTACCTTGACTCGATG
The DNA here is from genome assembly GCF_017893165.1 of Staphylococcus sp. GDX8P54P. NCBI lineage: Bacteria > Bacillati > Bacillota > Bacilli > Caryophanales > Staphylococcaceae > Staphylococcus > Staphylococcus sp. GDX8P54P. Next base: position 16,959 of record NZ_JAESMM010000003.1, on the reverse strand, counting down.
GAAATTCATCAATCTTATTCTCATAACTTGTATCATGTTGATAACTAAAACCATGGATAAAAATGGTTTCTCCATCTTTAGTAATAGCTTGATAAGTTTCTACTCTATTAGAGAATACTGAAACATTATCTGGCCAATCGTTCGTAATTTTTTCAGTTAATGGGTCATGATTACCATGACTTATATACACAAAAATTTGCTCTTTTTCTAATCGTTTAAATTGTTCTTTCAAAAATACTTCAGCACGCAATGTGCGATTCTCACTATCAAATAAATCTCCAACGATGAGAACAAAATCAACTTCTTCTTTCAATGCAGTATCGACAATCTTCTTAAAGCTTTCATACGCACTGTTTTGAACATCTTCAAAAATGGATGGCGCCAAATGACTTTTAGATTTAAAGGGGCTGTCGAGATGCAAATCCGCACAGTGAATAAATTTTATCATTGATATTAGCTCCTTAATAGCATGTTCATATATCTTTATGTATTCCTATATTTTACCATAATTTGATTACTCGGGTCGAAGAACTTATGTATTAAAAAAAGGAGCGGGACAGAATTCTTTTTGAATTCGTCCCACCCCCGCAAGGATGACTAGAACTGAGAAAAGCTTGATTTAAGCGCCTTCTCAGTTCAGTCAGCTACTGCGAATTTGCTAAATAGCATGATTATATTATTTATGTCCCAGACTGCTCAAATGCTAACAATTAGTCAGCATAAATTTCATCTAAAGGTTTAACAATAATTTGGTTAATTTCTTGGAATACTTGGCTCATTTTTTGCTCAGCTTGCATTAATTCAGAAATATTTTCATCTTTTTCAATAGCTTGAGCTTGTTCTTGAGCTTTTGCTAAATCTTCTTCAGGAATTTCTTCACCTTGCATTTGTTTTTGTTGGAAACTTAATTGTGTTTCACGGAATTCATCAAATAATTTTTTTGATTCTTCGTTATCTTTAACTTTAGAAAAAGCGTCTTTAATAGCTTTATACTCATCGCTATCTCTTAATGCTTGTTCTAGTTGATTTGCATAATCATATAAATTTACTGCCATATCTGTTTGCACTCCTTAGTGTAAAGTAATTTTTGACAACTCTTAATAACCATAACATATTATTTATAGTTAGACAAAGATTGCGACTAAACCTTGGAAAAATCCAATGATACCACCTAAAATAAAACCTAATGACATAATCAGTTTTAACTCTTTATTCGCAATTTCAATGATTAATTTTTCAATGTAATCTAAATCGAATGTATTAATTTGATCTTCAACCATTTGGCGTAAATTAATTTTAGTCATAATGGTTGAAAGGTGATTTGATGCCTGTTTAATAATTAAATCAGTCATTGTACTTGCTACCCCAGCTTGAAGATGTTCAATTAACGTTGGTGCTAAATTCTTTAATGGCATATCCACTTTTTGATTTAATTGTAAATTCGTAGTAATTAAGTGCACGACTGACTCAGTAATATGAGTGAATTGCTCTTCCTTTACAACTTGGCTTAAAGGCTGAGATTTAAGTGTTTCATATTCATCTCGAATCACTTTATCAATAATCACTTTAGCTTTTGGATGTCTGGTCAAACGTATTAATTCATGTTGAATTCGATCAGCAATACTTTCTTTAGTCATAAACATTTGTAATAACCCGACGATTTTACCTTTTTCAGTGAAGAAGGTATCTAACATGTCATAGATATCTCTCGCACCTTTATCTGATGAAAGATAATGACGTGCACGTTCTCTAATTAAATCACCCGCTTGTTCTAACTTCTCATCAGCCATGGTGATCACTTCTGCCGGCAATATTTCATTAATTGAGGTATCTTGTTTATCATAATAATACGAATTTAATTTATTTAATACTACGCGATTCATCTTATTATTAATTAGATCATCTATATCAAAATTAAATTGTTGTGCAAACTTTCGGATAGTTGCATCATCTTTTCTTAAATTGGATAGTTGCTTACTTACCAAATCATTGATAGCATCACGCGTTTGAGGTTCGTTTAACTTATGCTTAATAACAGACTCCGTAATTAAATGTTCCTCTATCACTTGCCCTATTTTAGTAGCAATCTCTTCTCTTCTTTTTGGGATCAACCCTGGCGTGAAGGGTACACGCATTTTAAATAGATAGTATGGTTTAAAGGGATGAAATAACATCCTAATCGCAATAACGTTTGTTACGCCACCAATAACAGCCCCTACTACCACCATAAATAGGATAACTAAAAAAGCCTGCATCTTAATTTCTCCTTAAAATTATTGTTACAATATGATGATTATATCACTTTGTAATTGATGATTCCTTTAATTTACACTTCATTTAAATAGATTATGCATTACAGAAAGAAAATTAAAAACGAGCCATGATATCAATATCACAGGCTCGCCTTAAAATTAGCAATCAAATCAAACTCAAGTTAAATTTGAACTTGCTAGTTATTTTAGATTTATAAATAAAAATATTACTCGGAAGTGATTAAATCGATGAAGATTCTTCTATCACTTTCATACTGAATAATAATGATTTAACTATAATTAAACGTGCATTAGTTCTTCTTTCGCATTTCTATTGAAGTATGTTTCAGCTTCTCTTAATTTTGAAGTACCAAAGATTGGTTGTTTTTCAGAATTTAACACTCTATAGATATTACTTACTTTATTACTTTGCAAAATGAAGCCGTTACGCGTTTCAATTGTATTCCAATAAATATCACTTGTTGTTGAATGATTTGGATATGCACAATGATTACGAGAAATAGTTTGTACAATTTCCAAAGGATCACAACCAAATGTATTATTTAGTACATCTGAATCTCTAAATAATGCACAAATTGATACACATGTCGTCCAGTTAGGTAACACACGTTCTTTCTCAATTTGAACTAACGTTTTTTTTGAAAGGCCAATTGTTTGAGCCATTGTATCTTGCGTATAGCCCGCTTCAATACGAACCATTTTAAATTTTGTTTGAATTAAATCTGTGAAACTCTGTCTATCCATATTTTATTCTCTACCTTTCTAATAGGGGTTAATTTATCCGGACACAAGAAATTGCAATAATACACATTTCTTGAAACACAAATTACATCTTAATATATTTTCAATAAAATGAAAAGAGGAATTTTTGTTTTTGTAGACAATTTTATTAATGCCAAAATTATCAAAATAATTAAATTAATCGATTTTCGAACTTATTTGTCATATTTAACCACATTTAGATGGCAATTGAAATCTATGACCCTATACATTTATAAAATACGATTTTATACAAGTCGATTTTCAATTGCATAAATAGCTGCTTGAGTACGATCAGTCACATTTAATTTATTAAAAATATGACTCACGTGTGTTTTAATCGTTTTTTCTGACACGAACAAAGTATTTGCGATTTCTTTATTTGTTTTACCTTTAACCATTTCTGCTAATACTTCTATTTCGCGTTTAGACAGCTTATTAGTGTTATGTGGTTTTGATGAAACTGTATCTAATACACTTTGAGCATCTGGATGAATAATACGTTTGTCATTCAATACGTCATGTATTGTTTCTATCAATTTTTGAGGTTCAACATCTTTCATTTCATATCCATCAGCTCCCTTATTAATTGCTGATATAACATGTTCATCATCCACATAACTCGTTAATACCAACACTTTAATATCTGGATAGTGTTGTTTCACATACTCTGTCACCTCAATACCATTCATTTCAGGCATAACCAAATCTAGTAGTATAATATCTGGTATATCATGTTCATTTAAATAATTAATTAGAGATTGACCATCTGCTAAACTAGCTAATACTTCTAAATCATTTACAGTTGATAATAGAAACTCAAGTCCTTGTCTTACAATATGATGGTCGTCAATTAGTATGACTGTTGCCACAATGATGACTCCTTTCACCTATTTATAAAGGGATACTGAATCGTAATGTTGTTCCTTTATTTAGCTTTGAATCAATTTTAAACTGCCCGTTTAATGCATAGATACGTTGATTTATATTCCTTAAACCCTGTGATGATTTGTTGATTGCTTTATTCATATCGAAACCAACACCATCATCTTCAACAGAAATCATCAACCGCTCTTTTTCTTGTTTTAAAATAATATGTATTGCTTTGGTTTGAGCATGCTTTTTAGTATTGTTGATATATTCTTGTAAAATTCTATAAACGTGTTCTTCTAAGATGTTAGATAAGTCAATCAACCCATCAACATCGATAGTTACATTCATATTTAGAATTTGGGCATATTGCTTTAACGCGTGCACTAATCCATGCTCAAGCCCTACTGGTTTTAGTTGCCAAATTAATGAACGCATTTCATTAACAGCACTTTGACTTGTTTCTTCAATCGTCTTAAAGGCTTTTTTTGCCATTTCATCAGTTGTTATATCATGTGCTGCATGGGCTGTTAATTTTAAAGAAAATAATAGTTGGTTAACTGAGTCATGTAAATCTCTTGCTAAACGATTTCGCTCATTTATTCTAGCTGCCTCTTTTTCTTGATCCGTTAAATATATACGTTTAATGGCAGAACCTATTTGTAATGCTACAGATTCTAATAAAGCTAAATCCTCTTCACTATAATGTGTTGTATAAGGTGATGCAACATTAAGTAACCCATATTGTTCCGTTCCAGACCGTAATGGCACTGTTGCATGATGGGTCACACCTTCTGTTTCTGCTTTATATGTCTGATTCGCTATATTTATTCTAGAACAGTTAATAATATTAGATGCAGTTGTTAAACGACCATGATGGTATGCAGTTACGCACCAACAAGACCCTTCTTTCATATAACGACAATGATTTCTTTTTAATGCACCTGGAAGATCGACATCAGCAACGATTTCATGTTCTCCATCATCATCTATAAAGAATATCCATCCAGTCGTAAAGTTGCTTCCTTTGATTAAATAATTTAGAGCGCCATGCATCATGTCATATAATTCCGTTTCTTCATTGAGATATTCTGCTATCTCTTTTAATAATGCTAAACGTGTCGGTTTTTCCATCAAATCGCTCCAATTACTCAAATTTGCATTAGTATTATTATACAGTGAGATTTAAATTTTTAAAAATATAAAAATATTTAAGTTACATTTCGTTCTACGTAATGGTGATTTTCATATAAATATGTTTAAGTACATCAATAGCAACTGAAGATATGATATGATAAATGCGAATGCTATAGGAGGAAATTATGAAGTTTAAAATACCTGAGAATTATAATCAAAATACATTGAGAGAAATCTTTCAATCATTGAAATTACCTAAAAAAGATTTACACCAATTAAATATGTCAAAAGAAATAATGATTAATCATCAGCCTGCTAAATTAACAGACAAAGTGGTTACTGGTGATGACGTTTTTATCCCTACTCCTGAAGAAAAAAGTAATTATTTACCTAGTTATCGTTATGCACAAATTAGTTATGAAGATGACGATTTAGCGATTGTAATGAAACCTAAAGGTGTTAAGACACACCCGAATGATTTAAAAGAAAGTAATACGCTAATGAATCACGTTATTTACACCCTAGATAGTGATTATGTAGAACCTATCCATCGGTTAGACCAAGAAACAGTTGGTTTACTTATTGTGGCGAAGAACCCTTTGATGAAAAAAATTCTAGATCGTATGTTAGAAGAAAATGAAATTACTAGAATATATAAAGCGAATGTTAAATCTTTGTTACCTATTAAACCTCAAACGATTGATAGTCCTATAGGTAAAGATAAATTCCATCCTAATAAACGTCGAATTTCAAACACTGGTCAACGCGCAATTACACATATACTATCTTCTAAAATGATAAAAGAAGGCGTATGCCAATTAGATATTAAATTAGATACTGGTCGTACGCATCAAATTCGAGTTCATTTAGCTGAAATTGGTCACCCTGTAATTGGAGATCCTTTATATGGCGATTCAACATTACGTCAGTTAGAACTTAATAGTCATAAAATTGAATTTAGACATCCATTAACTCAAGCACTCATCTCTGTTAGCCTAGATGATGAATAAAAAAATGAGAGTAACTGTCGATATCAGTCGACAGTTACTCCCTTATTTATTTTATGCGTTTTTATTAATGTGGATCTACCATATCTTCAGGTTTAATCCATTCTTTAAATTGTTCTTCTGTCACATGACCAGATTGGATAGCAGATTCTTTTAAAGTTAATCCTTCTTTATGTGCTTTTTTAGCAATTTGAGCCGCTTTTTCATAACCAATATGCGGATTTAAAGCAGTTACTAACATTAATGATTGATTTAAATAATTATTAATATTTTCTTCAATTGGTTCAATGCCTACCGCACAGTTATCATTGAATGTTTGCATACCATCAGCTAGTAAATAGATTGACTGTAATGTGTTATGAAGTATCACTGGTTTAAATACATTCAGTTCAAAATTACCTTGTGAGCTTGCAATACCTACTGTTGTATCATTACCCATAACTTGAACTGCAACCATTGTAAGCATTTCGCATTGTGTCGGATTTACTTTACCAGGCATAATTGATGATCCTGGTTCATTTTCAGGAATTGAAATTTCTGCAAGTCCCGCTCTCGGACCAGACGCTAACCATCTAATATCATTTGCGATTTTCATCAAGTCTGCTGCTAACGCTTTTAACGTACCATGTAATTGAACAACTTCATCATGAGATGTCAATGCATGGAATTTATTGTCAGATGATACAAAGTTATATCCAGTATTATCTGAGATAAATTTAGCAACCTTATTACCAAATTCTGGATGCGCATTAATACCTGTACCAACAGCAGTTCCACCGATAGCTAAGCTTAAGATATGTTTTTTTGATTCTGCTAATAATTCTTCACATTTATCTAACATATAACGCCAACCACTGATTTCTTGTCCTAATTTAATTGGTGTCGCATCTTGTAAATGTGTTCTACCAATCTTAATAATTGATTGATACTTATCCTCTTTTTCTTTAAAAGTATCACGAAGATGTTTTAAAGCGGGTTCAAGTTTTGTTTCCACTTCATGATATAACGCAACATGCATTGCTGTTGGGAATGTATCATTTGAACTTTGAGATTTATTCACATCATCATTAGGATGAATTGATTCGTCAATACCTTGCTCTTTTAAATATTTATTTGCTACAAAGCTAACAACTTCATTAACGTTCATATTACTTTGAGTACCGCTTCCTGTTTGCCAAACAACAAGTGGGAAATGTTCATCTAATTCCCCTTTTAAGATTAAATCACAAGCGTAAATGATGGCATCTTTTTTAGCATCACTTAATTTTCCTAATTCATGATTGGCTAATGCTGCACCTCTTTTTAATTGGGCAAATCCATAAACCACTTCAATTGGCATACGTTCTTTACCTACTGGAAAGTTTCGTTTACTTCTCTCCGTTTGAGCACCCCAATATTTATCTCCGGGTACTTCAATTTCTCCGAATGTATCGTGTTCAATTCTTACTGACATGCGAAAATCTCCCCTTATACAATTATTTAACCATAGTATAGCATTATTTAAATTAAAGGGGCAACGCATTATTAAAGCGGTTTCAACAAATTAAATTAAAGCTCAAATAAAAAAATAACGGTTAGAATATGGATGCATTATTCTAATCGTTATTTTTGATACACTATTCAATTGTTCTTCACCGAATTAACCTTATTCATGCTTGTTATAACCATATTTAACTTTAACTGCTTTAATAACTGCTAAAGCGCTTAAAATATATAACACCACACTAATGATCAATGTAAAAGGACTTAATTGAATTAGAAAGCCTATAAATCCCGTGAGTTGTGCATAAAAATCATTTAATGAATACATTAAAATACCAGTTATTAAAATACAACATAACACACTTATGAATACACCTGTTTGATTACTTTTGATGAAAGGTTGCGCACTTATATTTTCAATTAAACCGTTGGATAAGTTTAATTGCAATTTAATAATTTTAAACAATATAGGTAGATAAAGTGCACCAAATGCGATTGGGAATCCTTTAATTGAAAGTAAACTAATCAAAATAGTGGCAATCGTTAGTGGAAGCCAATATTTATGTAACATTTTACGCTCTCCTTATATTTAATGATTGAAATATATTTTACCATATTTCATAATGCATTAAATTGTATTCAGCCATTAAACTAGTAAAAATTTACATTTACTTAGTATGCTTGTTTCCTAAAAAAATAAACTCGAGACATCTTTAAAGGTCTCAAGTTTATATGAATCAAAAGTATTCGTTTTAAAGCTATCATCTATTCATGCGATTGATTTAATTTGTCCTCATCATTTTCTTCAGAAATTTGTTCCATCTCTTTGCCTAAGGTTTTTAAATCATCTAAATCTTGCACCATCGCATTTTCTTCTTCACGATAATTTAGTTCCGAACCTTTATTTTCAGTCATTTGTCAAACCTCACTTTTAAATTTAAGCAAATCTAGCAGTGAAATATTCTTTAACATCTTCAGGTAGACCTTCAGCAGCCGCTCTATCTAACACTACTGTTACCATTCTATGTGCTTTAAGATCAGAAGGTTCAAAGCTTGATTTACCATTTTCTTTATAAAGTTTTTTAACAACTTCACGTTTATTTGCACCAGTCACAACTAAAACAACTTCACGTGATTTTAATAAACCTTGTCTTACGTTTACATTTAAACTACCCGCTTCATCAATAGATGTAACTTGTAGAATTAATTTTCCTTTATTCTCTTTCGTCTTGATTTTATCATCAATTAAAGACTCCGCATCATCATCAAAATTAATTGGATAAATTTGGCTAGCAGGTACGCCTAACGCCTCATAATATGAACGATTATCATCATAATCCAAAATATTTATTTGACTAAAATCGACTGCATGATGATCAACATCTTTCTTTAGTTCATCTAATACTGGTGCCGCATCTTTAGTTAAATGAATGCCAGCAATCGTTGTAGGATTGTTATTAAATTGCTTTCTAATGATATCTGCTGTGTATTCAGCTACGTGTTCTACATCATTAAATACTTTAAAGTTCATTGCCATTGTCTTTACACTCCTCTTAGTTCATCAATGTCTTATAAATAACGTATTATTTATTAGAATACCCTGGTAGACATTAAATCAAACTATTTTAAAAATGTTATATTAAATCACTAATAAATATAACATTTTTTAATAAAAAGATGCATTGAATTTCAACTTTCGAATTAATGTTTACGATAAACCAGGAAAGTTTTGTTGTCGTAACGCTTCATAGATTAACAATGCTGCTGTATTAGATAAATTCAATGATCTAATATTCTCACTCATAGGAATTCTTAATGCTGTATCCGCGTATTTCTCTTTAACCCAATCAGGTAATCCAGTTGTTTCCCTACCAAATATAAAATAATAATCTGTATTCTCTTTAGCGAAATTAAAATCGCTATAAGTTTGTTTACCAAATTTAGTTAATAAATAATATTCACCATTTGTAATATCAAAGAAGTCTTCAATACTTTCATGATAGGTAATATTAACGTGTTCCCAATAATCAAGACCAGCTCGTTTTAACATTTTATCATCCGTACTAAACCCTAATGGTTTAATCAAATGCAAATGTGTATTTGTCCCTGCACAAGTACGAGCGATATTACCTGTATTAGCAGGAATTTCTGGTTGAAATAAAACAATATGATTTGTCATTTAAAGTTTCCTCATTTCTAATCCTTTTATCATTTCATTTTGAACTTCTTCAAGTTCATGTTCATAGTTTTCGTCTATGAATTCACGTGCTTCTTCTCCTAGAATTTGGCCAATTGCCCAGTACGCAGTTCCCCTAATCATTGGCCTTGGATCATTTAATGCTACTTCTTTAAGTTCAGGTATAGCGGCAACTTCATTAAAGTGTGCTAATGCAATAATAGCGTTACGTTGAATTGGTTTTTTTCCACGCCAAGCACCTGCTAAATGACCATAAGTTTGTTTGAATTCTTTATTGCTCATTTGTAATAATGGTACTAATCGTGGTTTCAATATCTCAGGTTCTAGTATAATATCATCATGTGTCGTGTTTATTCCTTTATTTTTAGGACAAACTTGTTGACATGTATCACATCCATATAAACGATTACCTATTTTATATCTATATTCATCTTGTAGGTATCCTTTCGTTTGTGTTAAAAAGCTAATACACTTTTGAGCGTTTAATTGACCGTTTCCAACAAGTGCTCCCGTAGGACACCTATCAACGCATATCGTACAGTCACCACAGCTATCAAGAATTGGATCATCTGGCTCAAATGGTATACTCACTAACATTTCTCCTAAGTAAGTCCAGGTACCTAAATCGGGGTTAATAATAAATCCATTTCGACCTGCAAATCCAAGTCCAGCTCGCTCTGCAACTGCCCTATCGGATAACACGCCAGTATCAACCATACTCTGTATTTCTACTTCGGGCACTTTAGATTGTATAAAATCCGCAAGTTTATCTAAACGCTTTCGCATAATTGAGTGATAATCTTGTCCCCAAGAAGCGCGTGCAAACATCCCGCGACGATCACCTCTAACACTTTTAGGTGCACCTTTAAGTTTATTAGGATATCCAACAGCTATTGCTATAATTGAACGTGCAGTAGGCAAACTTAATTTTGGCTCAGTTCGTAATGCAATATCTGATTCTTCAAACCCTGAAGCATAGCCTTTTGCGTGATAATCTTCTAATTTCTTTTTAAGTTCATCAAATGGATCAGCTGTAGTAAAACCAATGCTATCTATGCCTATTGAATATGCATAATCGATAATTTCTTCTTTAAGCCAATTATAATCCAATACATTTGCCTCCTTAAAAATGATACATATGACATTTTAACACAATCCTCTTAAAGAAATCGTTAATTATTTATGGACTATTTAAGTATCTTTACATTTTAATAGGAGTCTGAAACGTATATGTCTCAGACTCCTTAATCAGTCATTATTATTTCTATAGTACTCTAGATAAAAAGTTTTGTGTTCTTTTATGCTTCGGTGACTGAAATAGTTGTTGAGGTGAACCTTCTTCTACAACGTATCCATCAGCCATAAAAATAACTTTATCACTTACATCTCTCGCAAATCCCATTTCATGAGTCACAACAACCATTGTCATACCCTCTTTAGCTAGATCTTTCATGACATTGAGCACATCGTATACAACTTCGGGATCTAATGCAGATGTAGGTTCATCAAATAATATGATATCTGGATGCATAGCCAATGCCCTAGCTATCGCAACTCTTTGCTTTTGCCCGCCGGATAATTGTGAAGGATAAACATCAGCTTTATCTTCAAGTCCCACTTTTTTAAGTAATGCAAGTGCCTCTTGTTTCAATTGATTTAAATCGTTCATATTTAGTAACTTAGGTGCCAAAACGATGTTATCCAAGACTGTTTTATGTGGAAATAAATTAAAATTTTGGAATACCATTCCCATTTTTTGACGTAATTTATTTAAATTATTATTCTGATGAGTCAGTTCAGTTCCCTCAAAAATAACCTTTCCACTAGTTGGTGTCTCTAACAAATTTATACATCTTAGCAATGTGCTTTTACCACTTCCAGATGGTCCGATGATGGCTAAAACTTCACCTTTATTTATTTCCAAATTAATATCTTTAAGTACTTCAATTTTATCAAATTTTTTAGTTAGATTTTCTATTTTAATCACTTGCTTTCATTCTCCCTTCAATTAAACTCATAACGCTTGATAATGAGAAAGTTAATATAAAGTACATACATGCAGCTATGATTAATGGTGTGAAAGGATCAAATGATATACCTTGTACAACTTGAGCGTTGAACATAATTTCACCAACACCAATTGTAGATATAATAGATGACTCTTTTATTAAAGTTACAAATTCGTTTCCTAAAGCTGGTAATATATTTTTAAATGCTTGAGGTAATACAATGTGAATCATTGTTTTTGAATAATTTAAACCTAAGCATTGCGCAGCTTCAGTTTGACCTTTATCAACGGCATTAATTCCAGCTCTAATTATTTCTGCAATATAGGCAGAAGAGTTTATGACTAATGCAATCGTTCCACAAATAAGTGCAGAAATATCTAACCCTAAGAGTGCAGTTGTTCCAAAAAAGACTATAAAAACTTGCACTAACATTGGTGTTCCTCTCAAAAATGCGATATAAATTGACGCTGGCCATGAAAGAATTTTAAATTTACTAAGTTTTGCAAGTGCAATAAATGATCCAATAATTGCTCCACAAACTACACCGATTAAAGAAATAAGTACAGTATTTTGCAATCCTTTAACGAAGAAAGTCCCATACTTTTGAATAAAACTACCATCGTCAACCATTTGTTCTGAAGCTATGTTCATATATTTATTGATTAAATTATGATCTTTAACATTTTTGATTGACTCATTTAAATGTTGTAATAAAATAGGTGAGTCTTTAGGTAAAGCAATGACTGTAGGTTTTTTCTCCTCATTAAATGAGACATTGGCAATTTTTAAATCTTTATTTTGCTTAGCGTAGGCTTCAGCTACTGGCTTTTCAATAACTAATCCATCAATTTTTTTACTTTTCAAAGCTAAAATTGCATCTGGTAAACGATTGAGTGAACTTAATTGTGCATTTTCTATTTCTTGCTGCGCAATTTTTTCTTGCTCACTGCCTTTTTGAGCGCCTATTCTTTTATTTTTAAAATCATTTAACGTATGAAATACATCACTATTATTTTCTCTAATTAACATTACATTACCTGTTTCCATGTATGGCTCTGAAAAGTCTACTTCTTTTTTCCTTTCAGGTGTAGACGTCATACCAGATATTATAATGTCTATTTTTCCAGTTTTTAAAGCGCCAAGTAGACTATCAAATTGCATATTAACAATTTTTAATTTTAAATGATTATCTTTTGCAATTTTTTTAGCTAATTCAATATCTACACCCACATATTCTGTCTTACCATTTTTTGTTTTTTCAAATTCCAGTGGTGCATAATCGGCTGATAGTCCTACTCTTAATTCACCTCTTTCTTTAATTTTATTCCAAGTTGCATCTTCATCAGCTAATACCATTGGTTGTATGTATATCAATGTCAAACTAATTAAGATTGCTATAGTTAGTACTTTAGTAATTATTTTCATAAGCAACCTCCTTTAATTAATTCATTATTATACATATAAACGTATTAATATACAATAGTATATTTAAAAAAAGGAGTTAGACAGAATTCTTTTTAAATTCATTGTCCAACTCCCAGCTTGCTTAGCTTGTAGAATGTCTTTATAAAATTTTTTATTGACCACACGCAAGGATGACTATACTGAAAAAAACTTTAGTGTCTTAACAGTTCAGTCACCTACTGCGAATTTGTATAATAACTTCAATATTAAATATATTCCTGGCTCGTAAGCAAGCTTTATTGCTTAGGTATTTCAAATTTATAAATACCATCATGATAACTAGGAATTAATTTTTTGCATATTTCATGAATAATAAATGCACTCACAAATGGAATTACCAAGTAACCAAAAATAAGCAAAATAATATTCATTGTTGCATCACCAGGCATCCTATTAAAGGCATTGATTGGTCCAACTAAACCTGTGTATCCAAATCCAGCAGATAATGGTGTACCTTTAATTCCAATGGCGTATGCTAATACGCCTGATACGATACCATTTAAAGTTAGAGGAACCGCAATGATTAAATGCTTTAAATATACAGGTATCATCATTTTTGCAGCACCAATGAGTAATACAATATTAACACCCATTGAATTAACTCGTATTGATCCAAATATGAAAGTAACACAAGCAGCTACAATTCCCATATTGGCTGCACCACTTCCTAAACCAGTTAAGCTTATAGCTGTGGCAATAGCAACTAATGAAATCGGTGTAACCATCAATAATGAGAACGTTACACTAATCAAAATTGACATAATGAGTGGATTCAAAGCTGTAAATGAATTTACCATATGACCAAGACCATTAGTTATGGTTTGTACATAAGGTAATGTTAAAAGTCCTATTAAACCACTTGCAACAGGAATTAAGACTGGTAATATAATCATTTCAAGTGATCCTAATTTCCCTTGCAAAAGCATATATAATGCACACGCTATAATGACCACTAAAATAATATTAATAATATCACCAATGCCCTTTAATGCAATACCTTGAGAGGTAAATTGTACCGCTCCAGATCCAAGCATAGCCGCTACACCAATCATACATGAGCCTGAACCATTAAACTTAAATTGATGTGCTGCTAAAACTCCAATAATAAATGCCATAAATGATTGAATAATAATCACTAAATGGAATACTAATTGAAGTAATGGATGATTATCCATAAATAATTTTAAAAATTCTCCCAACAATGCATTTGGCAATAAAGCAATGACAACTCCAGCGCCTACAGCATTGAGAATATTACTAAAAAAATACTTTAAACTTATGCGTTGTTTACTCATAGTAGCCTCCGATTTTAAACATTAGCTTTATATTAGTACAATCTACCGTGTTTAACAATATGAACAAATAAGTTTTAATCAAAAATTAATGTTGATACTAACAATACAAACCATTAAAAAAGTTATTTAAAAATTATTATCAAATAAAGTTTTAAATTGTTTTATCATATCCAAAAGTCTAAGCCATTTTCTATTGATATAACAATGCAAGATTAAGGCCATTATCTAAAAGAAACTTATGAAAAAGATAATAAGAAAGCACTTAACATCATTAATGAGTTGTGATATAACTTGTGACATAAATTTTTAATTTAGTCCCCTCTCGTGACATAGATGTGACATAAAAATAGTTTTTAAAAGTGTCTAAAAGCATAAAAAAAGAGCGAAAACATTGATTTAACAACATTTTCACTCTAAAAATTCCTAACAGAATTTAAAAGTATACCGGCGGTCGGGGTCGAACCGACACTCCAATACAGGAACGGGATTTTGAGTCCCGCGCGTCTGCCAATTCCGCCACGCCGGCTCAATTTTTGATAAATAAAAAACTTCCATTTGGAAGCAAAAACTTGGAGCGGAAGATAGGATTTGCACCTATATCTCGTTCCGGGAAGGAACGTATTCTAAAAATTGAAATACTCCCGCATTACTAAAATATGGAGCGGAAGATAGGATTTACACCTATATCTCGTTCCGGGAAGGAACGTATTCTAAGAGTTGAAATACTCCCGCATTATTAGAATATGGAGCGGAAGATAGGATTTGCACCTATACCTTGTTCCGGGAAGGAACATATTCTAAGAGTTGAACTACTCCCGCATTATTAAAATATGGAGCGGAAGATAGGATTTGCACCTATATCTCATTCCGGGAAGGAATGTGTTCTAAAAGTTGAACTACTCCCGCATCGTGCATGGAGGCGGCAACCGGATTTGAACCGGTGATAAAGGTTTTGCAGACCTCTGCCTTACCACTTGGCTATGCCGCCAATAACTGGGCTAGCTGGATTCGAACCAGCGCGTGACGGAGTCAAAGTCCGTTGCCTTACCGCTTGGCTATAGCCCATTAATATTATTAAGGGCGGTTGAAGGGAATCGAACCCTCGAGTGTCGGAACCACAATCCGATGCGTTAACCACTTCGCCACAACCGCCATGGCAGGGACAGTAGGAATCGAACCCACATCAAAGGTTTTGGAGACCTCTATTCTACCGTTGAACTATGTCCCTATTATAGATGGTGGAGGGGGGCAGATTCGAACTGCCGAACCCGAAGGAGCGGATTTACAGTCCGCCGCGTTTAGCCACTTCGCTACCCCTCCAAGAGATGGTGCCGGCCAGAGGAC
>NZ_JAESMM010000003.1:0-1106 GCF_017893165.1 Staphylococcus sp. GDX8P54P | reverse complement strand
ACCAATTGAGCTAGGCCGGCATAGTGAAATGGTTCAGGACAGAGTCGAACTGCCGACACATGGAGCTTCAATCCATTGCTCTACCAACTGAGCTACTGAACCATAATTTGTAATGGCGGTCTCGACGGGAATCGAACCCGCGATCTCCTGCGTGACAGGCAGGCGTGTTAACCGCTACACTACGAGACCTAAAAATGTAATTGCGGGAGGCGGATTTGAACCACCGACCTTCGGGTTATGAGCCCGACGAGCTACCGAACTGCTCCATCCCGCGATAATAATTAATGGCGGAGGAAGAGGGATTCGAACCCCCGCGGCCCGTTAAGGCCCTGTCGGTTTTCAAGACCGATCCCTTCAGCCGGACTTGGGTATTCCTCCACTAATTAAATGTAAATTACTATAAAATTGATAAATGGCGGTCTCGACGGGAATCGAACCCGCGATCTCCTGCGTGACAGGCAGGCGTGTTAACCGCTACACTACGAGACCATTAAAATACGGAGGAAGAGGGATTCGAACCCCCGCGAGCCGTTAAGCCCCTGTCGGTTTTCAAGACCGATCCCTTCAGCCGGACTTGGGTATTCCTCCAAAATTATATGGACCTTGCAGGACTCGAACCTGCGACCGAACGGTTATGAGCCGTTAGCTCTAACCAACTGAGCTAAAGGTCCAAATTATAATTCTACAACTAATAAGTAGTGGCGGTGGAGGGGATCGAACCCCCGACCTCACGGGTATGAACCGTACGCTCTAGCCAGCTGAGCTACACCGCCGTTATCTAGTTTGTAAATGTAATATGGTGGAGACTAGCGGGATCGAACCGCTGACCTCCTGCGTGCAAAGCAGGCGCTCTCCCAGCTGAGCTAAGCCCCCATATTGTATTTAAATAAAGTTCCTATCGGGAAGACAGGATTCGAACCTGCGACCCCTTGGTCCCAAACCAAGTGCTCTACCAAGCTGAGCTACTTCCCGTAAGAGAACGCGCCCGATAGGAGTCGAACCCATAACCTCTTGATCCGTAGTCAAACGCTCTATCCAATTGAGCTATGCCGCCAATAACTGGGCTAGCTGGATTCGAACCAGCGCGTGACGTAGTCACAGTCAGT
>NZ_JAESMM010000029.1:0-37105 GCF_017893165.1 Staphylococcus sp. GDX8P54P | reverse complement strand
GTGAGTTCTTGAAAATATTAGAAATTGAAAATGTGTTTTAAAATTGAATCGTTTAGCTTAATGGAACAATGAGGCTGGGACAAAAATAATATAATGAAGCTATTTTGCAAATTCGCAGTAGCTGACTGAACTGAGAAGGCGCTTAATTCAAGCTTTTCTCAGTTCTAGTCACCCTTGCGGGGGTGGGACAACGAATTTAAAAAGAATTCTGTCCCACCCCCATTTTTATATAAAAGGAAGTAATATTTATATATAACAAACTGTGATAGCTATAGTTATTAATCATATAGAAACACAATAGTGCCAATTATCGAGCATATAAAAAGAGACTAAAACAAAATGAATTGTCTTAGCCTCTTTAAACATTTAGGCAGTAGCTGGCTGTTTTAAATTTAAAATGCGCTTGAATCAAGAGTTTTTTAAATCTAGTCATACTTGACGGTAGATCCCTAGCAAAGGGAATCTCATCAAGAAATTCTATAAACTAAGCAAGCTGGGAGAGGACAACCAATTATTTTAATTTCTGTTCTTCTCCAAAAAAAAGACTCCCTTAAAGGGAGTCTTTGAAATAAAGAATAATTAAAATTATTCGATGATTTCAGTTACAACGCCTGATCCTACAGTACGTCCACCTTCACGGATTGAGAAACGAGTACCGTCTTCAATCGCGATAGGAGCGATTAATTCTACTGTCATTTCAACGTTGTCGCCAGGCATAACCATTTCAGTACCTTCTGGTAAGTTAACAACACCAGTTACGTCAGTAGTACGGAAATAGAATTGTGGACGATAGTTTGTGAAGAATGGAGTGTGACGTCCACCTTCGTCTTTAGATAAAACGTATACGTCTGCTTTGAATTTTGTGTGAGGTGTGATTGAACCTGGAGCAGCTAATACTTGACCACGTTGTACGTCTTCACGAGCAACACCACGTAATAATGCACCGATGTTGTCACCAGCTTCAGCGTAGTCTAATAATTTACGGAACATTTCTACACCAGTAACAGTTGTTTTAGAAGTGTCATGGATACCAATGATTTCAACTTCTTCACCAACTTTGATTTGACCACGTTCAACACGGCCTGTAGCAACAGTACCACGACCAGTGATTGAGAATACGTCCTCAACTGGCATCATGAATGGTTTGTCAGAATCACGTTCTGGAGTTGGAATGTAATCATCAACTGCTTGCATTAATTCTAAGATTTTTTCTTCGTATTTTTCGTCGCCTTCTAAAGCTTTTAAAGCTGAACCAGCGATTACAGGTACGTCGTCACCTGGGAAGTCGTATTCAGATAATAAGTCACGTACTTCCATTTCAACTAATTCTAATAATTCTTCATCGTCAACCATGTCAACTTTGTTTAAGAATACTACTAATGCTGGTACACCAACGTTACGTGATAAAAGAATGTGTTCACGAGTTTGTGGCATTGGACCGTCAGCAGCAGATACTACTAAGATACCGCCGTCCATTTGAGCAGCACCAGTGATCATGTTTTTAACATAGTCAGCGTGTCCTGGGCAGTCAACGTGAGCATAGTGACGTTTGTCAGTTTGGTATTCGATGTGTGCAGTATTGATTGTGATACCACGTTCTTTTTCTTCTGGAGCGTTGTCAATCATGTCATATGATTGTGCTACAGTGTCACCATTTTTAGCTAATACAGTTGCGATAGCAGCTGTTAAAGTAGTTTTACCATGGTCAACGTGACCGATAGTACCAATATTGGCATGTTCTTTTGAGCGATCAAATTTTTCTTTTGCCATTATTAAATCTCTCCTATTCTAGTAAAAGTTATTTCAATATTATCTCTCATGATAGTTTCTCACCATCATGAGACATAATGATTGTTAGAATTCATAATTCATTTATAATGCATTTTCAGTAAAAAATCAATTCATAAAGGTGTTTGCTTAAAGAATAAGCATACGCTGTATTTTACCTAGAAAATCTAGTTAAAACAAGTTTAATTATTCACCTTTATTTTTTTTGATGATATCATCAGCGATTGATTTTGGAACTTCTGCATAGTGATCGAAGTACATTGTGTAAGTACCGCGACCTTGAGTGTTAGAACGTAATGAAGTTGCATAACCGAACATTTCTGAAAGTGGTACATAAGCGTTAACAACTTGTGCATTACCACGAGGTTCCATACCATCAACACGTCCACGACGAGCTGTTACGTCACCCATGATATCGCCCATGTATTCTTCAGGCATTTCGATTGTTACTTTCATCATTGGTTCTAAGATAACTGGATCACATTTTTTAGCAGCTTCTTTAAGCGCTAATGATGCAGCAATTTTGAAGGCCATTTCTGATGAATCGACATCATGGTATGAACCATCAAATAATTTAGCTTTAACATCGATTAATGGATATCCAGCTAAGACACCGTTTTCCATAGCATCTTTAAGACCAGCTTCAACTGATGGAATGTATTCACGAGGAACTACACCACCAACGATAGCGTTTTCGAATTCGAAACCTGCGCCAGTTTCGTTTGGTGTGAATTCAATGTGAACATCACCGTATTGACCACGACCACCAGATTGACGAGAGAATTTACCTTGAACTTGTGCAGATTGCTTGAATGTTTCACGGTATGAAACCATTGGCGCACCTACATTACATTCAACGTTGAATTCTTTCTTCATACGGTCAACTAAGATGTCTAAGTGTAACTCACCCATACCACCGATGATAACTTGTCCAGTTTCTTCATCTGTGTGTGCATGGAAAGTAGGGTCTTCTTCTTGTAATTTAACTAAAGCTTGAGTCATTTTATCTTGGTCAGCTTTAGATTTAGGTTCTACTGATAAGTGGATAACTGGTTCAGGGAATTCCATTGATTCTAAAATAATGTCATTCTTTTCACCACATAATGTGTCACCAGTACCTGTATCTTTAAGACCAACTGCAGCAGCGATATCGCCTGAGTAAACAGTATCGATTTCTTGACGTGAGTTAGCGTGCATTTGTAATAAACGACCTACACGTTCACGTTTGTCTTTAGTTGAGTTCTTAATGTAAGAACCTGATGTTAAAGTACCTGAATATACACGGAAGAAAGTTAATTTACCAACATAAGGGTCAGTCATAACTTTAAATGCTAATGCAGCGAATTCAGCTGAATCGTCTGGTTTAGCAATGACTTCTTCTTCAGGATTGTCAGCACGGTGACCAACAATTGGTTTAACATCTAAAGGTGATGGTAAGTAGTCAATTACTGCGTTAAGCATTAATTGAACACCTTTGTTTTTGAATGCTGTACCACAAAGTACTGGGTAGAATTCTACGTCAGTAGTTGCTTGGCGGATAGCATCTTTTAATTCTTCAACTGAAATTTCTTCGTCACCAAGATATTTTTCCATTAAATCGTCGTTAGTTTCAGCAACTGCTTCGATTAAATTAGAACGAGCTTCTTCTGCTCTTTCTTTGTGATCTTCAGGAATTTCAATTTCGTCAATTTCAGTACCTAAGTCGTTTGTATATTTGAAACATTTCATTTCAACTAAGTCAATGATAGCTTCAAATTCATCTTCGGCACCAATTGGTAATTGGATAGGTGCAGCGTTAGCATCTAAACGATCATGTAATGTGCTTACAGAGTAATCGAAGTTAGCGCCTAATTTATCCATTTTGTTTACGAATACGATACGAGGTACACCGTATGTTGTAGCTTGACGCCAAACAGTTTCAGTTTGAGGTTCTACACCTGATTGCGCATCAAGTACAGTAACCGCACCATCAAGTACACGTAATGAACGTTCAACCTCTACAGTGAAGTCTACGTGTCCTGGAGTATCGATAATGTTTACACGGTGGCCATCCCATTGAGCTGTTGTAGCAGCTGATGTGATTGTAATACCACGGTCTTGTTCTTGTTCCATCCAGTCCATTTGTGAAGCACCTTCGTGTGTTTCACCAATTTTGTGGATACGACCTGTATAGTAAAGAATACGTTCAGTCGTAGTTGTTTTACCAGCATCGATGTGAGCCATGATACCGATATTACGAGTGTTTTTCAAAGAAAAGTCTCTAGCCATTGTTTTTCTCCTTCCAGTAATTACTGAATAAGTACTATTGAATATGGCGATGCCCTAAGCATGAGCCATCTTATTTGGTAAACCAATGTGACGGAACACACTCAGGGTTAAAGCTTTAATCTTACCAGCGGTAGTGAGCGAATGCTTTGTTCGCTTCAGCCATTTTGTGAGTGTCCTCACGTTTCTTAACGGCACCACCTGTATTATTAGCAGCATCTAAGATTTCGTTAGCTAAACGATCTTCCATAGTTTTTTCACCACGAAGACGCGCGTAGTTTACTAACCAACGTAATCCTAGAGTTGTACGACGTTCAGGGCGAACCTCAACTGGTACTTGGTAGTTTGAACCACCCACACGACGAGCTTTTACTTCTAATACTGGCATAATGTTGTTGATTGCTTCTTCAAATACTTCTAAAGCATCACGACCACTGCGTTGTTCTACAAGGTCAAATGCTGAATAAAGAATTCTTTGTGCTGTTCCGCGTTTACCATCTAACATGATTTTGTTGATCAATTTTGTAACTAATTTAGAGTTATGAATTGGATCTGGTAATACGTCTCTTTTAGGTACTGATCCTTTACGAGGCATAATTAAAATCCTCCCTTCCTATTATAGTATATTATTAAAAATTGAAATTAAAATTTACACAATCTTAAACTTAATTTTTAGGTTTTTTAGTTCCGTATAATGAACGGCCTTGTCTACGTCCGTCAACACCTGAAGTATCAAGTGCACCACGTACGATGTGGTAACGCACACCAGGTAAGTCTTTTACACGTCCACCACGTACAAGTACTACACTGTGTTCTTGTAAGTTATGGCCGATACCAGGGATGTATGCGTTGATTTCAATATTGTTTGATAAACGCACACGTGCATATTTACGTAACGCTGAGTTAGGTTTTTTAGGTGTCATAGTACCTACACGAGTACAAACACCACGTTTTTGAGGTGAGTTTAAGTTAGTAAATTGTTTCTTTTTACTATTAAAACCTTTGTTTAAAGCTGGTGAATCTGATTTTTTAGATTTGCTTTGTCTAGGTTTACGTACTAATTGGTTAATAGTTGGCATTGAAATGTCCTCCTCTCTTCACTTTTTAATTCCACACATCCAGGTGGTTCATTTTTAGGTTAAATAAAATTTAGTAAGCAAAATACTTACTAATTCTCATTCAATAACGCAACAATGGTTGCATTAACATTAATACCTACATAGTTACCTAAAGCATGTTTGCTTTGATAATAAGTGATAGGTATATTTTTATGATTGATTAAACTAAATACGTGAGCTAACAAATGTACCTCAACGTCTTGAGCAATAATCAAAGATGCAACTTGATCTCTATTTAACGCTTTAAGCGTTTCTTTAAGACCAACTACATAGTGTTGTTTGTTAAAGCGTGCAACTTTTTCATTAGACATTAAAATATCCTCCAAAGTTCTGCTTGCATCAACCTTTACAATAATAACACTTATTGAAGTATCAAGTCAACATTTTTTGTAGACTTTTTACTCATTTTAAAAAATAAAGAACGAGAGCGAGACTACCTCTTTAAAAGTTAGATATGTCCCGTCTCGTCAATTATGAAAATAATTCCTAATAGGCTTTATTTCATAGTTTATTCAATAACTTCGGCTTCTTCAGTTTCAGTAACTGGTGTTTCCGCTTTATCGTATTTAACGTCGCTATAACGTCTCATACCAGTACCAGCTGGAATTAACTTACCGATGATAACGTTCTCTTTAAGTCCAAGTAAGTCATCACGTTTACCTTTGATAGCTGCATCTGTAAGCACACGTGTCGTTTCTTGGAATGACGCTGCTGATAAGAAGCTTTCTGTTTCAAGAGAAGCTTTAGTAATACCAAGCAATACTGGTTTAGCTGTTGCTGGACGTTTACGTTCTTTAAATGCTTCTCTGTTTGCATCTGTAAAGTTATGAATATCAACCAATGAACCAGGTAATAACTTAGTATCGCCAGCTTCAATGATTCTAACTTTACGTAGCATTTGTCTTACCATTACTTCAACGTGTTTATCGTCGATTTCTACACCTTGCATACGATAAACTTTTTGAACTTCTTTAAGTAAGTAGCTTTCAGTTGCATTTAAACCAGCAACGGCTAAGAAGTTCTTAGGCTCGATTGAACCTTCTGTTAACACTTC
This sequence comes from Staphylococcus sp. GDX8P54P, assembly GCF_017893165.1. Taxonomy (NCBI): domain Bacteria; kingdom Bacillati; phylum Bacillota; class Bacilli; order Caryophanales; family Staphylococcaceae; genus Staphylococcus; species Staphylococcus sp. GDX8P54P. The sequence goes on along the minus strand of NZ_JAESMM010000029.1, from coordinate 30,880 downwards.
ACCACGTTCAACTGATTGACCGATTTCTACTTTCAATCTAGAAGTACCTGAAGCTAAGTAAGATCTTGTTTCATTAGCACCTTTAACAACAATTTCTTGTTGACGGTCTTTAGCTAATTTAATATCTTCAACGACACCTTCGATTTCAGTAATCACGGCTTGACCTTTAGGATTACGTGCTTCGAAAATCTCTTGGATACGAGGAAGACCTTGAGTGATATCGCTTCCTGCTACACCACCTGTATGGAATGTACGCATTGTAAGTTGGGTACCAGGTTCACCGATTGATTGCGCAGCGATTGTACCAACTGCTTCACCCACTTCAACTTTTTCACCTGTTGCAAGGTTTTTACCGTAACATTTTTCACAAACACCGTGACGTGTGTTACAAGTAAATGCTGAGCGGATGTACATTTGTTCAATGCCTGCATCAGTGATTTTCTTAGCAATTTCAGCTGTAATTAATTCATCAGGACGAATGATAATTTCATCCGTTTCAGGATGACGAATTGTTTCTTTTGAGTAACGTCCTTCAATACGTTCGATGAATGGTTCGATCATTTCTGTACCTTCTTTGATATCAGAAACGAGTAAACCACGGTCTGTACCACAGTCTTCTTCACGAACGATAACATCTTGTGCAACGTCAACAAGACGACGAGTAAGGTAACCAGAGTCAGCTGTTTTAAGGGCTGTATCGGCAAGACCTTTACGCGCACCGTGAGTAGAGATGAAGTATTCTAATACCGTTAAACCTTCACGGAATGAAGATGTGATAGGTAACTCGATAATTTTACCTGATGGAGCGGCCATTAAACCACGCATACCAGCTAACTGAGTAAAGTTAGATGCGTTACCACGGGCACCAGAGTCACTCATCATGAAGATTGGGTTTGTTTTCTCAAGTGATTGCATTAATTCGCCTTGAATTTGATCTTTGGCATCTGTCCAAATTTCAACAACCGCATTATAACGTTCATCTTCAGTAATTAAACCACGGTTAAATTGTTTAGATACGCGTTCAACTAATTTTTCATGTTCATCTAAGATATCTTGTTTATCTGGAAGTACAACAATATCTGCTACACCAACAGTAATACCAGCTTTAGATGAGAATTTGAAACCTAAATCTTTCATACGGTCAAGCATCATAGATGTGTCAGTGATGCTAAATCTATTGAAGACTTCGGCAATAATATTACCTAAGAATTTTTTATTGAATGGTTCAATAAGTTCTTGTTCTTCAAAGTAAGCTTTAAGTCCACCTTCACCTAATTGAGTTGGATCAATAAAGTATTTATCTGGTGTTTTACCTTCAAGATTAGTTTGGCTAGGTTCATTAATAAATGCGAATGAATCAGGAATGATTTCATTGAAGATCACTTTACCTACTGAAGTAGCTAAAATTTTGTTGTTTTGAGCTTCTGTGAATGTAGGGTTATTAAATGATTTCGCATGCACACCAATACGAGTGTGTAAATGTACATAACCATTTGCATATGCTTTAAGCACTTCATTAGTATCATTAAAGATTACGCCAGTGTTTACTGCATCTTTACGTTCTAAAGTAAGGTAATAGTTACCTAGTACCATATCTTGTGATGGTGTTACAACAGGTTTACCATCTTTAGGGTTCAAGATGTTTTGCGCAGCTAGCATTAACATACGTGCTTCAGCTTGTGCTTCTTTAGATAAAGGAACGTGAACAGCCATTTGGTCACCGTCAAAGTCCGCGTTGTAAGCTGTTGTTACAAGTGGGTGAAGACGGATAGCACGACCTTCAACTAATGTAGGTTCAAATGCTTGGATACCTAATCTGTGAAGTGTAGGTGCACGGTTAAGTAATACAGGATGTTCTCTGATTACATCTTCCAATACGTCCCAAACTTCATCGTCCATACGTTCAATTTTACTTTTAGCGTTTTTGATGTTCGTAGCAATTTCACGTTGAACTAATTCTTTCATTACGAATGGTTTGAACAATTCAAGTGCCATTTCTTTAGGTAATCCACATTGATACATTTTCAAGCTTGGTCCAACTGCAATAACTGAACGACCTGAATAGTCAACACGTTTACCAAGTAAGTTTTGACGGAAACGACCTTGTTTACCTTTCAGCATATGTGAAAGAGATTTCAATGGTCTGTTACCTGGACCAGTAACTGGACGACCACGACGACCGTTGTCAATTAAAGCATCTACAGCTTCTTGTAACATACGTTTTTCGTTTTGAACGATGATGCCAGGAGCACCTAAGTCTAATAAACGTTTCAAACGGTTGTTACGGTTAATTACACGACGGTATAAGTCATTTAAATCACTTGTTGCGAAACGTCCACCATCTAACTGAACCATTGGACGGATTTCTGGTGGAATAATTGGAAGTACATCTAAAATCATCCATGCTGGGTTATTACCAGAGTTTCTGAATGATTCAACAACTTCTAAACGTTTAATCGCACGTGTCAATCTTTGACCTGTTGCAGATTCTAATTCGTCACGTAATGATTTTAATTCTTCGTCTAAGTTGATTTCTTCTAATAAATCTTTAATACCTTCAGCACCCATTTTAGCGACAAATTGGCCTGGATATTTATCATAATAATCTCTGAATTCAGCTTCAGATAGTAAAGATTTTTTCTCTAAGCCAGTTGGGCCTGGATCTACAACAACATATGAAGCGAAGTAAATCACTTCTTCTAATGCTCTAGGAGACATGTCTAATAAAAGACCCATACGACTTGGAATACCTTTGAAATACCAAATATGTGAAACTGGAGCAGCTAATTCAATGTGTCCCATTCTTTCACGACGTACTTTAGATTTAGTTACTTCTACACCACATCTGTCACAGACCATGCCTTTGTAGCGTACACGTTTGTACTTACCACAACTACATTCCCAGTCTTTTGTAGGTCCAAAAATTCTTTCACAGAAAAGACCATCTTTTTCTGGTTTCAATGTACGATAGTTGATTGTTTCTGGTTTTTTTACTTCACCGTATGACCATGAACGGATTTTTTCAGGTGAGGCTAAACCGATTTTCATATAATGGAAATTATTTACATCAATCAAGGAGCCTACCTCCTTCAATTTAGATTAGCTGTGCTATTTGATTGATTTACATCTATTGAAACTAAAACAAGTCATTATGAATATAGGGAGGAAATCAGTACGATTTATCCATGTTTCAGAATTAAATCGAACTGAGTTTCATATCCCTTATGTTAGATAACTTCTATTTCTAATTAGTCAGTAGTTTCTTTTTGTGTTTCAGGAACATCTTTTTGTTGTAAATCTACTTTGCGCTCAGTTGCATCTTCATCATCAACATCCGCCATTTCGATTTCATTATCATGTTCATCCATAACTTTGACATCTAAACCTAAACTTTGTAATTCTTTCATCAATACACGGAATGATTCTGGAACACTTGGTCTAGAGATGTTTTCACCTTTAACGATAGCTTCGTAAGTTTTAACACGTCCTACAGTATCGTCAGATTTGTAAGTTAAGATTTCTTGTAATGTGTATGCAGCACCATAAGCTTCTAGTGCCCATACCTCCATCTCACCAAAACGTTGTCCACCGAATTGTGCTTTACCACCAAGTGGTTGTTGCGTTACAAGTGAGTATGGACCAGTTGAACGCGCATGAAGTTTGTCGTCAACCATGTGTGCAAGTTTAAGCATGTACATAACACCAACAGAAATACGATTATCGAATGGTTCACCTGTTCTACCATCGTATAAGACTGTTTTACCGTCACGTGCCATACCTGCCTCTTCGATTGTTGACCATACATCATCATCGTTCGCACCATCGAATACTGGAGATGCAACATGGATGCCTAAGTTTTTAGCAGCCATACCTAAGTGTAGTTCTAATACTTGTCCGATGTTCATACGAGATGGTACACCAAGTGGGTTTAACATGATATCGATAGGACGTCCATCTGGTAAGTAAGGCATATCTTCTTCAGGAACAATCTTAGAGATAACCCCTTTGTTACCATGACGACCACACATTTTATCCCCAACATGGATTTTACGTTTTTGTACGATGTATACACGTACTAATTGGTTAACGCCTGGTGATAAAGTATCATCGCCTTCTTCACGATTAAACACTTTAACATCAAGAACGATACCACCGGCACCGTGAGGCACACGTAATGATGTATCACGTACTTCACGTGCTTTCTCACCGAAGATAGCATGTAATAATCTTTCTTCAGCTGTTAACTCAGTCACACCTTTAGGCGTTACTTTACCTACTAAGATGTCACCGTCTTTAACTTCAGCACCAACGTAGACAATACCACGATCATCTAAGTTTTTAAGTGCATTTTCTGACACGTTTGGAATGTCACGAGTGATTTCTTCAGGTCCTAGTTTAGTATCACGCGCTTCTGATTCATATTCTTCAATATGAATTGAAGTATAAACGTCATCTTTTACTAGACGTTCACTCATAATAACAGCATCCTCATAGTTGTAACCGTCCCAAGTCATGAAACCAACTACAACGTTACGTCCTAACGCCATTTCACCTAATTCCATAGATGGTCCGTCAGCTAAAATTTCATTGTACTCAACAACGTCGCCAACTGTAACAATTGGACGTTGGTTATAACAAGTACCTGTATTTGAACGTTTGAATTTAGCTAATGGATAGCGATCTAATTCACCTTCATGTTCAATGCCGTTCTCTTCTACTAAACGACGAACTAAGATTTCTTTAGATTCAACATGTTCAACACGACCTCTATGTTTAGCAGTAATTGCAGCGCCTGAGTCACGTGCAGCAACATGTTCCATACCTGTACCAACAAATGGTGCTTCAGTGTTCATCAATGGTACTGCTTGACGTTGCATGTTCGCACCCATTAAGGCACGGTTAGAGTCATCGTTTTCAAGGAATGGGATACATGCTGTCGCAGCTGATACTACTTGTTTAGGAGATACGTCCATGTAGTCCATTTTCTCTTTGGCCATAACTGTGTTATTACCACGGAAACGACATACTACTTCATCATCTAAGAAACGGCCATTTTCATCTAAGCGAGAGTTCGCTTGGGCTACTACATAGCTATCTTCTTCATCAGCTGTTAAGTAGTCGATTTGATCTGTAATAGAGTTAGTGTCTAAGTCTACTTTACGATATGGTGTTTCAATGAAACCAAATTCATTCACACGTGCATAACTTGAAAGTGAGTTGATCAAACCAATGTTTGGTCCCTCTGGTGTCTCGATAGGACACATACGTCCATAGTGAGAGTAGTGAACGTCACGCACTTCCATTTGAGCACGTTCACGTGTTAAACCACCAGGTCCTAGGGCAGATAGACGACGTTTATGTGTTAACTCAGCTAACGGGTTAGCTTGGTCCATGAATTGTGATAATTGAGAGCTACCGAAGAACTCTTTAATAGAAGCAATTACAGGACGGATATTAATTAATTGTTGTGGTGTGATTGAATCTGTATCTTGAATTGACATTCTTTCACGCACAACACGTTCCATTCTTGATAAACCGATACGGAATTGGTTTTGTAATAATTCACCAACTGAACGTAAACGACGGTTACCTAAATGGTCAATGTCGTCTGTATAACCAATACCATTTAACAAGTTAAAGAAATAACTCATTGACGCAATGATATCTGCTGGTGTAATACATTTAACTTCTGAATCAGGTAAAGCATTACCAATTACAGTAGTTGTACGACCTTCTTCATCATTTGGAACGTAAACTTTAATTGATTGAATTTCAACAGGTTCATCAATAACTGTACCTTCTAATTCAAACACTTCACTATTAGCATTTGTTTCTAAAACTTCCATAATTTCGTCTAATTTACGACGATCTAATACTGTACCTTCTTCAGCAACAATTTCACCAGTTTCGCTATTGACGATTGGTTCTGCTAATTTTTGGTTAAATAAGCGGTGTTTTAAGTGTAACTTTTTATTTGCTTTGTAACGACCAACACTTGCTAAATCATAACGTTTAGGGTCGAAAAAGCGTGAATATAATAAACTTTTCGCATTTTCAACTGTTGGTGGCTCACCAGGACGTAAACGTTCGTATATTTCTAATAATGCTTGTTCAGTATTTTCAGTGCTGTCTTTTTCAAGTGTATTACGTAAGTATTCACTGTCTCCTAATAAATCAATAATTGATTGATCGTGAGAGAAACCTAAAGCACGTAATAATACTGTTAGCGGTAATTTACGTGTTCTATCAATACGTACATATACTACATCTTTCGCATCCGTTTCATATTCTAACCATGCACCACGGTTAGGAATAATTGTTGCATCGTAGTTTTCACGACCGTTTTTGTCAATTTTCTCATTGAAGTAAACGGATGGTGAACGTACTAATTGAGACACGATTACACGTTCTGCACCATTGATTACAAATGTACCTGTATCTGTCATTAATGGGAAGTCACCCATGAATACTTCTTGTTCTTTAACTTCGCCAGTTTCTTTAATTATTAGACGTACTTTAACACGAAGAGGTGCAGCATAAGTAGCGTCACGGTTTTTTGATTCTTCTAAATCATATTTTGGTTCACCTAATCGATAATCTACAAATTCTAATGAAAGGTTACCTGTGAAATCTTCAATTGGAGAGATATCACGGAACATTTCTAATAAACCTTCTTTTAGGAACCAGTCGTAAGATTTAGTTTGAATTTCTATTAAGTTTGGTAATTCTAATACTTCTGAAATTCTCGCATAATTTCTACGTTTACGATGTCTTCCATATTGGACAACTTGACCTGCCAAACAGATTCACCCCTCAAATATTGTGTGATGAACCAATACGCATGAAAATTTCGTATAACAAGACAAAAAGAAAACGGCAACACAGTTGATGACACCATTTTCGATTCTACGTTTATTCTTGTTTATCATACTCTTTTCGCGTAAAAGTACACACTTATTGAACATAAATTTTTACATTTTATAACTATATCAGAATACAACTTTGAAATCAACCTTTTCGGCTTTTCAAAATGTAGTATCCCTTGTTCTTATTAACAATTTCGACATTATTAAAAATCTCTTCCATTTTCTTCTTAGCAGAAGGCATACCCTGTTTCTTTTGAATCACAACGTACAACTCACCTTGAGCATTGAGCTGTTGATATGCTTCTTCGAAAATACGATGAACAACTTCTTTTCCAGCTCTAATAGGAGGATTTGTTAACACATAATCGAAAAGACAATCCTTCAATTGCGATAGACCATCGCTTTCCTTAATAATGACGTTATCAATTTGATTTGCTTTTTTATTCTTTTCAGCAAGACTTAACGCACGATGATTAACATCAACCATGGTAATTTGATGATGTGGTGAAACTTTAGCAATCATTAATCCAATCGGACCATAGCCACACCCGACATCAGCAATTGCTTTACTTGGACCAGGAGGATGTTCATTTAAAAAGGTTTGTACTAAAGTATCTGATCCAAAATCTACTTGCGCTTTTGAGAATACGCCTGCATCTGTAGTTAGATTTAATTGATGTTGATGGTAATGATAGTGAATGACTCTTTCATCACTTTGTACATCAGGATTTTCATCATAATAGTGTCCCATAACGCCACCTCTTTTTTCATTGTTCATCTTTATTTTACTAGAAAATGAAGTAAAACCCCGTTATCGTGATAACGGGGTTTTAATTTCTCAAAGAATTCAAGTTAATTATATCAATGTATTGTTATAAATACATCGAATACACTAACTTTCGATATTAAGTTAAGATACTAGAATTATTTTAATTCTACAGTAGCTCCAACTTCTTCTAATTGTTCTTTAAGTTTTTCAGCTTCTTCTTTAGCAACGCCTTCTTTGATTACTTTAGGAGCGTTATCTACTAATTCTTTAGCATCTTTTAAGCCTAAGCCAGTTGCTTCTTTAACTGCTTTAACAACTTTGATTTTTGAAGATCCAGCTGAAGTTAACTCAACGTCAAATTCAGTTTTTTCTGCTGCTGCGTCTCCGCCACCAGCTGCACCAGCTGCTGCTACAGGAGCTGCTGCTGTTACACCAAATTCTTCTTCAATTGCTTTTACTAAATCGTTTAATTCTAATACTGACATTTCTTTAATTGCTTCAATGATTTGTTCTTGATTAGCCATTTTATATTTCCTCCAATTATTTTAAAATTTTATGCGCAATTATTCAGCGCTTTCTTCTTTTTGTTCTCCAACAGCTTTAACCGCATAAGCAAAGTTGCGTACTGGAGCTTGTAATACTGATAAAAGCATAGAAACAAGACCATCGTGTGAAGGTAATGAACCAACAGTTTTAACTTCTTCTGCTGAAATAAGGTTACCTTCCATAACGCCTGTTTTGATTTCTAAAGCTTCATGTTCTTTAGCAAATCCTGCGATAACTTTCGCTGGTGCTACTACATCTTCAGTTGAAGTTGCAACAGCTGTAGGACCTGTTAAGAATTCATCTAAGCCTTCGATACCTGCTTGTTCAGCTGCACGACGAACCATAGTGTTTTTATAAACTTTATATTCAACACCAGCTTCACGTAATTGTGAACGTAATTCAGTTACTTCTGCAACAGTTAAGCCACGGTAGTCGACGATAACAGTTGAAACTGAATTTTTAAGTTGTTCAGCAATAACATCAACTTGTTGTTTTTTAGCTTCGATAATAGCAGACATTCAGACACCTCCATTTTTATTTTTGGTGCTTTTTAAATTTCTCAATAAAAAAAGCACTTTCTACCCACGGCAAAAAGCGCTTGAAAGATCATTTATATGATCACACGTTCAAGTCAATTTTAGCCTCGGCAGGATGATGTTTTAAGTTAATGGTTAACTCCTACTGTCTTAGGTAAAATAATCACAATAAATAATATAACCTCATTGTTGTAATATGTCAATAACTTTTTCAATTTTTTTGTAATCAACCGAGCAAAAGTTATAGGCATTGTAGAAATTAAGCGTTATGTTAAATCCACATACGACCACTAATGTATATAGATGGCTTTTAATAGCCTGTGCATACAGATGTTTTACGCATCATTTTCATGCGACACTTTTACAGAACTTAATTTATATCTATACATAAAAATAACCTGCGACTTTCAAAAAGTCACAGGTTCTATTTTCAATAAGTTTACACTTAATTATAATTTGAATGATGAAGTATCAACTTTAACTCCAGGACCCATTGTTGTAGTTACAGCAACAGATTTGAAGTAAGTACCTTTAGCTGATGATGGTTTAGCTTTAGCTAAAACATCTTGTAACGTTTTGAAGTTTTCTACTAATTTTTCATCGCTAAATGAAACTTTACCGATTGAAGCATGTACAATACCAGCTTTTTCAGCACGGTATTCAACTTTACCAGCTTTGATTTCTTCAACAGCTTTTTTAACGTCCATAGTTACTGTACCAGTTTTAGGGTTTGGCATTAAACCTTTAGGTCCTAATACACGACCTAATTTACCAACTTCGCCCATCATGTCTGGAGTAGCTACTACTACGTCAAAGTCGAACCAACCTTGTTGGATTTTTTGTACGTATTCAGATTCACCTACGTAATCTGCGCCTGCTTCTTCTGCTTCAGTGATTTTGTCACCTTTAGCAAATACTAATACACGTTGTGATTTACCAGTTCCGTTTGGTAACACTACTGCACCACGGATTTGTTGGTCATTTTTACGTGTATCAATTCCTAAACGGAAAGCAACTTCAACTGATGCGTCAAAGTTAGCAATGCTTGTTTCTTTAGCTAAGCTGATTGCTTCTTCAACACTATAGTGTTTAGTACGATCAACTTTATTAGCTGCTTCTTGATACTTTTTACCTTTTTTAGCCATTTATTGTTCCTCCTTTAGTGGTTTTAGCGGAATTTCCTCCCACGCTTACTTGTGTCTAACACAAGTTAAGAGCAGATAACAGATGAATGTCTAATGTTTGAGCAATCTCCTAAGAAATTACTAGTCACCCAGACCAATCATAGACAATATTGTCGTTGTCATTTCTGTTACCTGCTATCGTCTATCAGTTTATTTCAAAATTAAACTAACTTAATATTCTTTAATTATTGTACAGTGATACCCATACTACGTGCAGTACCTTCGATAATACGCATAGCTGCTTCTTCGTCTGCAGCGTTTAAGTCTTGCATTTTAGTTTGAGCAATTTCACGTACTTGATCTTTAGTTACTGTAGCAACTTTAGTTTTGTTAGGTTCACCAGAACCTTTTTCTACGCCAGCTGCTTTTTTAAGTAGTACTGGAGCCGGTGGAGTTTTAGTAATGAATGTAAATGAACGATCTTCATAAACACTGATTTCTACCGGAATGATTAAACCTGCTTGTTCTTGCGTACGTGCGTTGAATTCTTTACAGAATCCCATGATGTTCACACCTGCTTGACCTAATGCTGGACCAACTGGTGGTGCTGGGTTCGCTTTACCTGCAGGAATTTGTAATTTAACTACTTTTTCTACTTTTTTAGCCACGATGTGCACCTCCTTGATATCGTGATGTGGTCACAGGGCTCAGTTTTGCCCTCCCACTCATAAACATTTCGTGACGAAATGAGCGCTATAAAAACGCGACCACATTATTTTAACACTGAACCAACTTAAAAAGCAATAGTAAAATTTCATCTTTTTAGTTGTTCAATATTTTTCCATAATTACTTGATTATAATTTTTCGATTTGATCAAATTCAACTTCAACTGGTGTTTCTCTTCCGAACATATCAACCAATACTGTTAATTTGAACTTGTCAGGTTCAATCTCTTGAACTTCTCCTACTTGATTAGCAAATGGTCCAGATTTAATACGAACTTGTTCACCGACATCTAATTCAACATCAATTGTTTTTTCTTTCAATCCCATTTGTTTCAAGATGAATCTCATTTCTTCAGGAAGTAATGGATTTGGTTTAGAGCCTGCACCAGCTGAACCAACGAATCCTGTAACACCTGGTGTATTACGTACTACATACCAAGATTCATCAGTCATTACTAATTCTACAAGTACATAACCAGGGAATGTTTTTTTAAGTAGTTTTTTAGCTTTCCCATCTTTAACTTGTGTTTCTTCCTCTTCAGGTATGACAACTCTAAAAATCTGTTCTGTCATATTCATTGATTCTACTCTTTTTTCTAAATTCTTCTTAACCTTGTTTTCATATCCAGAATACGTATGCACAGCATACCAACGCTTTGCGCCAACCTCTTCAGACATGTTGTCACTCCTTATTCTTATCTAAATAATTCAATTAAATTACCAATACCTATATCTAACACCCAGAAAAAGACCATAAAGAAGATTACTGTAGAAACTACAATTACAGTATATTTAAAAAGTTCTTCTTTTGTTGGCCAACTTGTTTTTTCCATTTCACTTTTAACGCCTTGGAAGAAACTATCTTTTTCTTTGTTTGTGCCCTTATCTTTAGCCATCAAAATTACCTCCATACTCACAGTTAGTTAACCGCTACCTCTAATAGTAATCGTTTCACTATTATTTAGACTCTTTGTGAATCGTATGCGCATTACATCTCGAACAATATTTTTTTAATTCTAATCTCGTTGCAGAAGTTTCTTTTTTCGGTACATTATAGTTTCTTGTACCACAAACTTCACAAATTAAAGGTACTTTTTTCAATTCAGTTCACCTTTGCTCATTTTAATACCAGTATACTATACATAAATCAAACATTAAATGTCAAACTAGCACCGCTATATAAATGCTATTACAACTTACGAATGATGCTTCAATAAATAACACTTCATTTTTATTTTACAACGTTGAATACTATTGTAAACCACTTTATCTTTAATACCTAAATGTTTCGCAATTTCATTAGGCGTATAATCAGACATTAGTAATTGTGCTACACAACGTTCAAACTGACTTAGTGCTGTTAAACTACGCGTAAGCATTTTACGTTGCTCATGTAACATACATGCTTCTTCAATACGTTTGATAGATTGGTTCAATCTATATTCGATGACATAGTCATTAATCATACTATCTCGTTTATTCATTTCGGTATACTTTCTTCTCCAAAAATCATTTCGCATTGAACGTACAATACAGTTTAAATAGTGTTCGAAAGGAACATTCGTACTAAAATCAAATGTATGGAGTGCTAAGTAAATTCTGATTAGTGATTCTTGTACTAAATCTTCTATTTCTTCATTCTGCACTCTAGAACTTTTAAACTTTTGAATAAGCTTCGGTTGTATATGATTTACTATTTCTATAAATAATCTTTCTCGTTCGAGACTGCAATGACTATTTTGAAACGCTTTAAATGTCTCCTCTAGTTGTTTGAATTGATGCGCCATAAACCTTCCCTTTCAAATTAAGTTAGAGAAAGTTTATACGATGTTATTTTCAAAAGACAAGTGGGCAATTTCAATCTTTGTTATGATTCCCGCGTCTTATTTTTTCAAATTCTGCTAATACATCATTTGATAATGAAATTCGAGTTCTCGGTTTACTTTCTGTGAAATTATCCAAAGACTTACTGACCGTGATTTCATTCTCTTTTAAATCACGCCACATTTCTCTCGAAGATACTCGATATGCGCCAGCACCAAATATGGCATGTTGCTCACTCATATCACTCGTTACAACGGTAATATGTGTTGTGTGTTTGTTATATAGGTTATAAACATAACGTTCGATATAGCTATCTGCTGTTTCTTTTTCTTTAGTAAACACTGTTTTTACACCATGATAAATGTATTCTCTTTCTATACCTGATTGTTCATATGCATCAAACACACATACAACTTCATCAGCGACAACAGCATTATAGTTAGCAATGGCATCTAATAATTGTTCGCGTGCTTCTTGCAAATTATGCTTTGCAATCTTACCGAGTTCCGGTGACTGTCCAATCATATTGTAGCCATCAATAATTAAATATCTATCTTTCATGCGTTGTCCTCAATTTGGTGACGTTTACGATAGACCTCATACATCATTAGACTCGCAGCTACAGATGCATTAAGACTATTCACATGTCCAACCATTGGTATCTTGATGTAAAAATCACATTTATCTTTAACTAATCTACTCATACCTTGACCTTCACTACCTATAACGATAGCTAATGGCATATCCGCCGCCATATCTCTATAGTCTGTGGCATTATCCGCTTCAGCACCAGCCACCCAGTAGCCATGTTCCTTTAATTCATCAATGGTTTTAGCTAAATTTGTAACACGCATAACCGGAACGTGTTGGATCGCACCAGTGGATGCTTTAGCTACAGTTTGTGTCAGCGCAACTGAACGTCTTTTAGGGATAATAACACCATCAACACCACTAGCATCTGCCGTTCTTAATATTGAACCTAAGTTATGTGGGTCTTCCAATCCGTCTAAAATTACAACCGTTGATAAACCTTCTTTATCTTTTTGCGATTGTATAAATTGATCAAAATCCGCATATTCATATGGGGCAATCAGTGCAGCGACACCTTGATGAGGTGCATTTGCTAAATTATCTAATTTGGATTTTGGCACAGTTTGCACAATTAATTTTTGTGCTTTTGCATTTTGTAAAATATCATTAATTTGTTGCTTTCTAATACCTTCTTGAATCCAAATTTTATTAATTGTATGGCCAGAAACAATCGCTTCTTTAACAGCATGTCTACCGACAATTACGATATCTTCCACTGTCTTCACTACCTTTCATTGACTGTTTGTACAATCATATCAAGTAAATTTTTCAATCTTTCTTCTTGATGATCTAAATATAAAAATCCAATGACTGCTTCTAACCCAGAACTTTTACGGTAAGTTTGAATATCTGTATTTTTAGCCTTAGTGTGACTTTTGGCATTGCGACCTCTTTTAACAATGTCTTGTTCTTCATCAGTGAACCAATTCATTTCAAACAATGTTTCTAAAGTTTGTGCCTGACTTTTAGCAGACACATAACTTTTCGAAACTTGATGTAATCGATTGGGCTTACTTTGTAATTTAAGAACAATATATTCACGCACGTGCTGGTCCAATACTGCGTCACCCATGTAGGCTAATGTTAAAGGATTTAATAATTTAATATCCATACTATCCACGTTTAAAGCGTACACCTTGTGGCGTATCTTCTAGTATAATATTTTGTTCTTTAAGCATATCTCTAATTTCATCTGCACGTGCAAAGTCTTTATTTTTACGCGCTTCATTACGTTCTTCGATGAGTTTTTCAATATCTTCATCAAGTAACATATCTGATTCATTACCTTTAAGTGGCACACCGAGCACATCACTGAATATTTGATAAACTTCTTTAAATCTTGAAATGACTTGCGTAGATGTATTGTTTTCTAAAACGTATTTATTCGCAAGTTTAGACAAATCATACCAAGCAGTAACTGCGTTGGCAGTATTGAAATCATCATCCATAACAGTCTCAAATTGTTCTAAAATAGCATCGATTTGGTCAATATAATTAGATTGGTCAACAATATCTGTCGCAATCGTTTCACGTTCTTCTATCAATTGATAACTATTTCGGATACGCTCTAAACCACTCTTAGCTGCATTAACCAGTTCTAAGTTATAATTAATAGGACTTCTATAATGTACGCTAATCATAAAGAATCGCAATACATCAGGATCTACTTCTTTAATGATGTCATGAACTAAAATAAAGTTACCTAATGATTTACTCATTTTTTCGTTATCAATATTTATAAAGCCGTTATGCATCCAGTAATTTGCGAATGGCGCGTGATTATGTGCTTCTGATTGGGCAATCTCATTTTCATGATGTGGGAATTGTAAATCAGAACCACCGGCATGAATATCAATTGTTTTACCTAATTCGTGAAACGCCATTACAGAACATTCAATATGCCAACCTGGACGTCCTTCACCAAAAGGACTTTCCCAACTAATTTCACCAGGTTTTGCTTTTTTCCATAATGTGAAATCTAGCGCATCTTCTTTTTGTTCTCCAGCTTCAATTCTTGCGCCTACTTTTAAATCATCTAATGACTGATGACTTAATTTACCGTACCCCTCAAATTGACGCGTTCTAAAGTATACATCGCCATCACTCTCGTAGGCATAACCGTCGTCAACTAAATCTTTAATAAAATCAATAATTTCGTCCATATGATTCATTACACGAGGATTTGAAGTAGCTTTCTTAACATTTAATGCGCCAACATCTTCATAAAATGCTTTAATATATTTATCTGCAATATCTGGCACACTCTCATTCAATTCTTTCGAACGGTTAATTAATTTATCGTCTACATCAGTGAAATTTGAAACATAAATCACTTCATACCCTTTATATTCGAAATATCTACGCACCACATCATAATTAATAGCTGGACGCGCATTACCAATATGAATGTAATTGTATACCGTCGGACCGCAAACATACATTTTCACCTTACCTGGTTCGATCGGTTCAAATGTCTCTTTTTGACGTGTCAAAGTATTATATAATGTAATCATCTTTAATCTCTCCGTTCTTAGCTTTTTCTAGTTGCTTTTCTAGTTGCTTAATTTGTTCAAATAATGGGTCAGGTAAATTACGATGATCAAATGTTTTACCAATACGTTTACCTTCTTGTTTAACAATATGTCCCGGAATACCGACGACAGTCGTATAACTTGGAACAGATTGTAATACTACTGAATTCGCACCAATATTTACATTTGAATCAATTTGAATATTACCTAGCACTTTTGACCCAGCTGCGATTAATACGTTATCGCCTATATCAGGATGACGTTTCCCTTTTTCTTTACCTGTACCACCTAATGTGACACCTTGATAAATAGTTACATTATCACCAATTGTACAAGTTTCACCAATGACAACGCCCATACCATGGTCTATGAATAAGCGTTTGCCAATTTTAGCACCTGGATGTATTTCAATCCCTGTAAAGAAACGTGATACTTGAGATATGATTCTCGCAAGTACATAACGTTTTTTATTATAAAGTTTATGCGCAATTAGATGACTCCATACTGCATGTAATCCAGCATAAGTTGTAATCACCTCAAATGTTGTACGCGCTGCTGGGTCTTGTTCAAACACCATTTTCACATCGTCTCTAATTCTTTTTATCAAGACTGTCGCCCCCTCAGTTTTTTAAAAAGTTAAAAATTTATCAAAATCAATATACACACTACTGACATACATAATAGATAAACAAAATAGCGCCCCTAACACTAAGATGCTAGAGGCGCTACTGCACGGTTCCACTCTGTATTCTAGATAAAATTAAGCGAGTCCTTCACCCTACCGATAGGTGAGAAAGTTAACTTTATCATACTCATTTACTTTATTTAGTTAATCAAACAAAGGTGCATTCAATATCGTCTATGGTGTACTCGCAGCGACCGTACACTCTCTGAAATCATAGTCTAATATTTACTAATCCTTTGCGCTTGTAATATCAATATTAACATGACTTTGCCATGTTTAACTTTATCATATTTGCTTTAATGTAAAATTTCAAGTGTTAGCTAAATGAAATGTTCATCTTGTTCACGTATATGCTTTACACCATTTACACGTATTTTTTTAATCGTGATAATACTTTGTCTTTACCTAGTACTTCAATAGTATTTGGTAATTCAGGACCATGCATTTGACCTGTTACGGCAACACGAATTGGCATGAATAATTGTTTACCTTTAATACCTGTTTCTTTTTGTACTTCTTTAATTGTCTTTTTGATGTCACCCGCTTCAAATGGTTCTAAAGCTTCTAATTTACCATATAGATGTGACATTAATTCTGGTACTTGTTCCCCATTAATAACCTCTTGCTCTTCTTCACCTAATTCAGGCATTTCATGGAAGAACATTTCAGATAACGGTACAATTTCGCCTGCATAACTCATTTCTTTTTGGTAAAGTGCAACTAATTTGCGACCCCATTCTCTATCAGCTTCACTTGGAGATTCTGGGATTAAATTAGCTTTGATAAGATGCGGTAATGCAAGTTCAAATACAGTATCCGTATCTTTCGTTTTCATATATTGGTTATTAACCCAAGCTAATTTTTGTCTATCGAACATTGCTGGTGATTTAGAAAGACGTTTCTCATCAAAGATCTTAATAAATTCTTCTTTAGAAAAGATTTCTTCTTCGCCTTCTGGAGACCAACCTAATAAAGTAATAAAGTTAAATAATGCTTCTGGTAAGTAACCTAAGTCACGATATTGCTCGATAAATTGTAAAATTTGACCATCACGTTTACTTAATTTTTTGCGTTCTTCATTAACAATTAATGACATATGACCAAAGCGTGGTGGTTCCCAACCAAACGCTTCATAAATCATAAGTTGTTTAGGTGTGTTAGAAACATGGTCATCCCCACGAATAACATCAGAAATTTCCATATAGTGATCATCGATGGCTACAGCAAAATTATACGTAGGTATGCCGTCTTTTTTAACGATAACCCAATCTCCTATGTTATTTGAATCGAATGAAATTTCACCTTTCACCATGTCATTAAACGTATACGTTTGATCTTGAGGCACACGGAATCTAATTGATGGGCGTCGTCCTTCAGCTTCAAATTGTTGACGTTCCTCTTCAGTTAAATGTGCGTGTTGGCCACCATAACGAGGCATTTCACCACGTGCGATTTGTTCTTCACGCTCTTTTTCAAGTTCTTCTTCAGTCATATAACATTTATAAGCTTTATCTTCATCCAATAATTGCTGGATAAGTGGGTTATAGATGTCACCGCGTTCAGATTGACGATAAGGACCATAACCTTTATCTTTATCGATAGATTCATCCCAATCTAAACCTAACCATTTCAAATTATCAAATTGAGATGACTCACCATCTTCAAGATTACGTTTACTATCTGTATCTTCAATACGCACTACGAAATCACCATCGTAATGTTTAGCAAATAAATAGTTAAATAATGCAGTTCTTGCATTACCAATGTGTAAATATCCAGTTGGACTTGGCGCATATCTCACTCTAATGCGTTCACTCATCGTATTCACTCCTATAATTATTAATTCTGTTTTACCATCGAATTCATACGCTTTATCTAATATAGGTGACGCGCTCTGTAATTTAACCGAGCAGTCATACACCATTCAGAAACATCTTCAAACCATTAGAAAAAAGTTATTCCAAACTATCATTTTAGACGTGTTTCCGAATAACTTTCCACTTTACATTCATCTTAGATAAAAGTTCGCATTTCTTCATTATTGTAGCATTAAATCAATACTTTGATAAGTCACATGTTTCCACTTACCACACTTAGTTGCACATTCAGTCACATTACATAAATAGGTTTCATGCTTTGCTATTTGAAAAGCGTACGCTCAACATTTAGCGTTTCACATGAAACCTAGTCTTTTACACATATTTTATTGTCATTATCAAACATATTCTATGAATCATGATTCCGAATCGTCAACTTTTTTAGCGAAAATAATACGACCTGACGATGTTTGCAATAAACTGATGACCTCTAAGTCTACATGCTTACCAACAAGTGGTTTCGCATTATCAACTACTACCATTGTACCGTCATCTAAATAGCCAACACCTTGACCCGGTTCTTTACCCATTTTAGTCAATAGAATATTAATGCGATCGCCTTGATGTACATTTGGTTTAATTGCTTCAGACAAGTCATTCACATTCAACGCTTTAATTCCTTGAACGTGACATACTTTATTTAAATTAAAATCGGTAGTAATCACATGCGCATGATATTTCTGTGCTAATTTCACTAATAGTTCATCGATATCACTGTGAGACTTTTGTGGATGTATCACACGTGTCGGATAATCTAAATCATATAATCCATTTAATATATCTAATCCACGTTGCCCTTTTTCACGCTTCACGCTATCATTCGCATCAGCAACGACTTGAAGTTCATTAATGACACCTTGCGGAATAAGTATTTCGCCATCGATAAAACCACATCGAATGACATCTAAGATACGACCATCGATAATTGCGCTTGTGTCTAATAGTTTAGGTACGGCACTAATATTACTTTTAGACATAGAACGCGCCATGTTTTCTGGCAAGAACATGAGCATTTCGTCACGCTTCTTCAAACCAAATTGGAAGCCTAAATAACATAGCAATAAAGTAATAATAAGTGGTATAAGATGATTCAGTATCGTATTTCCAATCATTTCTAGAATAAACGAGGCCATTACTGAAATAAATAGGCCAATGATAAGTCCGAGTGTTGCAAATAAAATTTCAACTGCGCTACGTTGCATAATCCAATGTTCAACGGCTTTGAAAGTTCTTGTTACTTTATTAATAAAGAAGCCAAAAATCAAGAAAAATACTATGATACCTATTAAGCCGTCAATATAATAATTATTTAAAAATGGATAACCATTAATATTAAAATCTTTGAGTATTTCAGGTATTAGCAAAATACCAAGTGCCATACCTAAGATAATATATATAATGATTACAATGCCTTTTAATACTTTCAAAAGTCTCACCTCTTTTTCAGCTTATGTTACGCTTTAAAAGCATATTTAAGTGCCTCATGTACAGTAGAGACGCCTACTACTTTAATACCTTCAGGGAATTGCCATCCACCAATATTGGTTTGTGGAATTACAACTCGTTCAAACCCTAATTTAGCCGCTTCTTGAACACGTTGCTCAATTCGAGAAACACGTCTCACTTCACCAGTCAAACCTACTTCTCCAATATAACAATCAAGTCCATCCACTGCTTTATCTTTGAAACTTGAAGCTGTCGCTACAATAACGCTTAAATCAACTGCTGGTTCTGTTAATCGAACACCACCTGCCACTTTAATATAAGCATCCTGTTGTTGTAATAAATAATTTTCCTTTTTCTCTAATACTGCCATTAATAAACTCAAACGATTATGATCAATTCCTGTAGCCATCCGTCTAGGGTTATTAAATGTGGTAGGTGTCACTAACGCTTGAACTTCTATTAGCAATGGTCGCGTACCTTCCATCGTTGCTACAATCGTTGATCCAGGCACATTAGTAGACCGCTCTTCCAAGAACATTTCTGATGGATTATGTACCCCTTTCAATCCGCTTTGTTTCATTTCAAATATGCCCATTTCATTAGTAGAACCAAAACGGTTCTTAACTGCTCTCAAGATACGATAAGCATGATGCTCATCTCCTTCAAAGTACAACACAGTATCAACCATATGTTCTAATAAACGCGGTCCTGCAATTTGACCTTCTTTGGTTACATGACCAACGATAAATGTGGCGATATTCATTTGTTTGGCAATATTCATCAAACTCTGCGTGCTTTCTCGAACTTGAGATACAGAGCCAGGTGCCGAACTAATCTCTGGATGATATATGGTTTGGATCGAATCGACCACTAAAATATCTGGCTGTGCTTGTTGAACCGTTTGATATATCACTTCTAAATCCGTTTCTGCCAGCACGTTTAAATTACTAGAATCTTCATCTAAACGATCAGCCCGTAATTTAGTTTGATTAAGTGATTCTTCACCCGTAATATACAGTACATTTAATTTTTGTGATAGTGATGCACAAATTTGTAGTAATAGTGTTGATTTCCCAATACCAGGATCTCCACCTATTAACACTAAAGAACCACTTACAATACCACCACCTAAAACGCGGTTAAATTCCTTTGATTCTGTCTGAACTCTTGGCGTTACTTCATTCTTAATATCATTTAATTTCTGGACCTTTGCGCTAGATGTTGATGTCTTAACGCCGTGTTTGGGATTTGAAGCTTTTTCAACAATTTCCTCCATTTGATTCCATGAACCACAATTAGGACATTTTCCCATCCATTTTGGAGATTGATAGCCACAAGCCATACACTCAAAAATCACTTTCTTTTTGGCCAAAATTGCACCTCCGATTTTTCTTTGAACAAATCTATTTTATATGTAACGTTGCACAATGACAAATGTAAACTTAAGCATTTTATATAAATATGTTGCTATTTATTGTTCAAAATGATGTATATAGATAATCATTTTATTTCAGTTGAAATCACTACATTATATTTCAAAAAGTAATAGGAGTGGAACAGAATCCATTACGAATTCATGTCCCACTCCCAGATAAATGACGAGTGCTAAGAAACGTACTATATAAACATTATCTCACCTTCATTAGTTAGCACGTACTTTGCGTTATAGCCCTATACTATTTCTATCCTAAAAAATAGCTAGGCCTAACGATCATTTTATTAAATTATACTTCTGTTTCAGTTACGTCACTATCTTCGTCTGAATCTGAAACATTATTATTTTTTTCGTTGATATTATATTTGAATTCATCGCCATCATGATCAATAACGACTTCTTTACCTTCGATTTGGTTGCCATCTAAAATTAATTCACTTAAGTTATCTTCAACTGTTTTTTGAATCGCTCTGATTAATGGACGTGCACCATACTCTGGATCATAACCTTCTTCCGCAATTTTCTCTTTCGCTTTGTCGGTTACTACAATATTAATATCTTGTTCAGAAAGACGTTGTGTTAATTTATTAACCATCATTGTAACAATTTCTTTCAATTCATCTTTAGAAAGTTTATGGAATACGATGATGTCGTCTACACGGTTTAAGAATTCTGGACGGAATGAATTTTTCAATTCTTTCATCATTGTCTTGCGAATCGTTTCATAGTCATGACCGTCAGAGCCACCACCGAAACCTGCAAAGCGTTGATCTTGTAATTCTTGTGCACCAACATTTGATGTCATAATAATCACAGTATTACGGAAATCAACTTGACGTCCTTTAGTATCCGTTAGATGACCATCATCTAACACTTGTAATAAGATGTTAAACACATCTGGATGTGCCTTTTCAATTTCATCAAATAAAATAACTGAATAAGGTTTACGTCTAACTTTTTCAGTTAATTGGCCACCTTCATCATGACCTACGTAGCCAGGAGGCGCTCCAACTAAACGGCTCACTGCATGTTTTTCCATAAACTCACTCATATCAACACGAATCATTGCATCTTCTTCGCCAAACATTGATTCTGCTAACGCTCTAGCTAGTTCCGTCTTACCTACACCAGTTGGTCCTAAGAAGATAAAGCTACCGATTGGACGTTTAGGGTCTTTCAATCCTGCACGTGCACGACGTACTGCTTTACTTATAGATGTTACAGCGTCATTTTGACCAATCACTCTATCATGTAATGTTTGTTCAAGATTCAATAATCGGTCTGACTCTGTTTCATTGATTTTTGTAAGTGGTATGCCTGTCCAGCCTGCAATCACTTCGCCAATATCTTCTTTAGATAGTGATGTAGACTTATCACCTTGCGTTGTTTGCCATTCATTTTTAGCATCTTCATATTGTTTTTCAAGTCTCGTTTGTTTATCACGTAAATTAGCCGCATTTTCGAATTCTTGAGCGTGAACTGCAGCGTCTTTTTCATTTTTCACTTTTTCAATTTCTTGCTCAATTTCTTTCAAGTTGTTAGGTGTTGTATGACTTTTCAGTCTTACTTTTGAACTTGCTTCGTCAATTAAATCAATTGCTTTGTCAGGCAAGAAACGATCAGATATATAGCGATCACTTAATTTAGCAGCTGCTTCAAGTGCTTCATCAGAAATATTAATACGATGATGCGCTTCATAACGATCTCGTAATCCTTTTAAAATTGCGATTGTATCTTCAACAGAAGGTTCATCAACTTGAATTGGTTGGAAACGACGTTCTAACGCTGCATCTTTCTCGATGTTTTTACGGTATTCATCTAATGTTGTAGCACCAATACATTGTAATTCACCACGAGCTAATGCTGGTTTTAATATATTTGATGCATCAATTGCGCCTTCTGCACCTCCAGCACCAACTAATGTGTGCAATTCATCAATAAATAGAATAACGTTACCAGCTTGATGGATTTCTTCCATTACTTTTTTCAAACGTTCTTCAAATTCACCACGATATTTAGTACCTGCTACAACTGTTCCCATATCAAGTGACATGACACGTTTATCTTTTAATGTTTCAGGCACTTCATTATTAACAATCGCCTGTGCAAGACCTTCTGCAATTGCAGTTTTACCTACCCCAGGTTCGCCAATTAGTACTGGGTTATTTTTAGTACGACGACTCAATACTTCAATCACACGCGTAATTTCTTTGTCTCTACCCACAACAGGATCTAGTGTTCCATCTTTGGCAATCACAGTTAAATCACGTGCTAATCCATCTAATGTAGGTGTATTATTTGATTTATTTGCTGTAGCGTTTTTATTGCTCATTTCAGGACTTCCTAATGCTTTAACCACTTGAGCACGCGCTTTTGTAATATTTAAATCTAGATTAGCAAATACACGCGCAGCTACGCCCTCATTTTCACGAATTAAACCTAGTAAAATATGTTCTGTACCTACAAAATTATGATGTAACTTTCTAGCTTCGTCCATTGAAAGTTCAATTACCTTCTTGGCTCTAGGTGTATAATGCAATGTTCCTGTTTGATCTTGTCCATGGCCGATTAATTTCTCAACCTCTTCAATCACTTTGTCTTCGGTAATATTGAAACTCTCTAATACTTTAGCGGCTATACCTTCTGGCTCTTTCATTAAGCCAAGTAGTAAGTGTTCTGTACCTATATTAGAATGATTTAAACGTATAGCTTCTTCTTGCGCATGTGCTAAGACACGTTGTGCACGTTCAGTTAATCTACCAAATAGCATATATTTCTTACCTCCTATTGTGTATATTCTCTTAATATATCTGCTCTCTTCTCATTTACAGAGATTGTTTCATCTTCATCGTTATAAATAAACGCTGATTGAATACTCACCATTAATTCATTAAATTGAAAGTCTTTCAATGTTAAATACCCTAAATCAATACCTAATTTCACTTCACTTAAACGATAGGAAGCTTCTTCCATTGAAATAATTCGACTGTTCTGTAAGATACCCAATGACCGATAAACACGGTCTAACGTTTCCAATTCATTATAATGCGTTAAGCGTTCACGAATTTGCATTTCTTCATTTATAATTTGTTGAACAACTTCAGTTAAATTATCTATAATTTCTTCTTCAGTTTTACCAAGTGTTAATTGGTTTGAGATTTGATAGATATGGCCATAAACTTGCGAGCCTTCTCCATATATACCTCGAATCGTAAAACCAAAACGATTAATGGTCTGTGCAATACGATTCATACGTTTCATGATGGATAACCCTGGTAAATGTAGCATCACACTTGCTCTCATACCTGTACCAATATTAGTTGGGCATGTTGTTAAATACCCTAAATGTTCATCATAACTAATGTCTAGCGATTGATCTAACGTATCATCAATATCACTCGCTTTGTTATATAAATCATGTAATGACAAATCATTTCCCATTGCTTGTATGCGTATATGGTCTTCTTCATTAATCATAATGCTGATCGATTCGTCTTCATTTAATAACACTGCTGATGCCGGTTGTTTAATAAGTTCAGGACTAATTAAATGTTTAGCAACAAGTTTCATTTTGTTTTGTTGATCCATTGTATCTAAACGCATGAGAGACAAATCAGGCAATACATCTTGCACTTCATTTATCACTCTAAAGCCATCTTGTTCTGAGGGAAACATGAGTGGATGGACATGATTTTCTAAATTTCTAGCTACTCGGATTCTGGAAGACATCACAATTGGAGATTCTTCTGTTTGTTTCATCCATTCACTGATATGCGTATTCATATCACTCATTGCGTTCCACCCCGCTCTCGTCTTTCAATGCTTTTATTTCGTCTCTAACGATAGCAGCTTCTTCAAAGTTTTGTTCATCAATTAATACATTGAGATACTTCGTTTTTTCTTCGATTTGTTTTTTGATGGCAAGTTTCTTATGAGAAGAACGAGGCGTTTTACCTACGTGCTCAAATTGTCCACCTTGCACACGTCTTACTATATCTACAATGTCATCTTTAAATGTAGCATAACAATTTGCACAACCAAATTTCCCTACATGTGCAATATCTTTTAAAGTCATGTTGCATGTTGGACATCGCTTCTCTTCTTGAAAAGCCACTTCATGAAAATTAATTCCATGCTTAGTTGCTAAATGTTGCAATATTTGTTTGACGACGAAAGCTTCTTCAATATCGTCTTGAAACTGAGAATGTGGCGATGTATTTTCATTTTGTTGCCAAGGATTTTCACCCTGCGCACATATAGAACATACCCATTTCTCAGAAGTGCCTTCTTTACTTTTTACTGTGAGTTTAACCTCTGCTTCATTTAAATGACAGTTTTCACAAAGCACACATAGACACCTCGCTTTTCTATTAATAATAATTAATGATTGGTAATACGCGTTTTAATATGTTGGCTCTAATGATATCTCGAGCAACCACGTCCATTTTTAATGTCTCGCGATCTACGATTACTTGAATCATTCTTGCTTCTCTTTCGCTGATGAGTCCCTTATCTAGCAAACCATCTATAATATAATACGCTTGTTGTTGAGAAATAGATGGCCCAATGATTTGCAATAGGTGATTAATATACCCCGTTGCATCTTTATTTTCAATTTTAGTGATTCGGATATAACCTCCGCCACCACGCTTACTTTCTATTTCATAACCATGTTCATTTGTGAATCTAGTTTTAATAACATAATTTAGTTGAGAAGGTACACAGTCGAAACGTTGAGCAATGTTAGCTCGTTGAATTTCTACCACGTCTTCATTACTTTCTTCAAATAACTTTTTAATGTACTGTTCTATGATGTCAGACATGTTGTGCATGATTTACCACCTCTTTTGACCTTCTTTGACTATATTATATGAGCATCTTTGACCTTTTTCAACCAATTTGTTTTTTAATTTTCTAAAATAATGATGTTACATGCAAGAATTTAATGTATTATATTAATTAAGAAAAATTTAAAGGAGTAGAATTATGCATATTCTTATTGGGATTATTGGGATAATTTTCTTTTTGGCACTTGCATTTTTGTTTAGCTCTGACAGAAAAAATATTCGCTGGCAATATGTTGGTCTTTTATTAGTCATCCAACTTGTATTTGCGTTTATTTTATTAAAAACGACAGCAGGTATTACAGTTATTGGGGGCATTTCGGAAGGATTTAACTACTTATTACAAAAAGCTGCAGAAGGGGTTAACTTTGTGTTTGGCGGATTCAAATTTGTCGATCCAAAAAACCCACCATTCTTCTTTAGCGTATTACTACCAATTGTATTTATTTCAGCATTAATTGGTATCTTGCAATACACTCGAATCTTACCTTGGATTATTAATGTTTTAGGATTCTTAATCTCTAAAATTAATGGTATGGGACGTTTAGAGTCTTATAACGCAGTAGCTGCTGCAATCTTAGGTCAATCGGAAGTGTTTATTTCATTAAAACAACAATTACCTTACATACCTAAACAACGTTTGTACACATTAACCGCTTCAGCAATGTCGACAGTATCAGCGTCAATTATCGGTGCTTACTTCACATTGATTGAGCCTAAATACGTTGTTACAGCAGTAGTATTAAACTTATTCGGTGGTTTCATTATTGCTTCTATCATCAATCCTTATAAAGTTAATGAAGAAGACGATAAACTATTAGTAGACGAAAGCGAAACTAAAAAGCAATCATTCTTTGAAATGTTGGGAGAATACATTTTAGACGGGTTCAAAGTTGCAGTAATCGTTGGTGCGATGTTAATAGGTTATATTGCCATCATCGCATTATTAAATGGTATCGTTAGTGGTATCTTCAGCTTTGTTTCTGGTGGCGCAATTACATGGGATTTCCAAACGTTAATTGGATTTGTCTTCGCACCATTAGCATTTTTAGCTGGTGTACCATGGGAAGATGCTGTTAAATCTGGTTCAATTATGGCAACTAAATTATTATCTAATGAATTCGTTGCAATGCAATCATTAGGAAACTTAAAAGATATTTCTGAACATGCTAAAGGTGTTACATCAGTATTCTTAGTATCATTCGCTAACTTCAGTTCAATTGGTATCATTTCAGGTGCTATCAAATCACTTAACTCTGAAAAAGGTGACGTCGTAGCACGTTTTGGACTTAAATTATTATTGGGGGCAACATTAGTATCATTTATTTCAGCAGCAATCGCTGGATTCTTTATCTAATATTGAAATTAAATACCCTAGAACTTCTGACAATTAGAAGTTCTAGGGTATTTTCATAGATGGAAACACTCAAATGCGTCTCTCCATTACCTACTATTCTTTTTTATTTGACCATATGATCGATAAAGTATTGTGTCACTCTATAATCATCCGTTAATTCAGGATGGAATGATACGCCTAAATATTTTCCTTGTTTGACTGCAACAATCTTTTCGCCCACAGTGCTTAATATTTCTACGCCCTCTTCAACACTAGCAATATGAGGTGCTCTAATAAATACACCTTCAATGTCTTCAGCTATACCTTGAATATCTAACTCTGCTTCAAAACTATCCACTTGTCTGCCAAATGAATTACGTTCAACAGTGATATTCAATTTTTTCAGATAGCCAGTTTCACCTTCGACATCTTTCGCAAGTACGATAAGGCCTGCACATGTACCAAACATTGGTAAATCAGACTGTTGTAACTTTTCTTTAAATCCATATAGATCCATTAATCTTCTTAGTGTAGTAGATTCTCCACCTGGAAGAATTAATCCATCTATTTCTTCTAATTGTTCAACCTTTTTAACTGCAATACCTTCATGACCACTAAGTTCAATATGACGAATGTGTTCACGTACGGCACCTTGCAATGCTAATACACCAATCTTCATAAATTACCAACCACGCTCTTGCATACGTTCTTCTAATGAAATTTGATTAATATCTAAACCTTTCATTGCTGTGCCTAATTCTGAAGCTAATTTACCGATAAGTTCATAATCTTGGTAATGCGTCGTAGCTTGAACAATTGCTTTAGCAAATTTCTCAGGGTCTTCTGATTTAAAAATACCTGAACCAACAAACACACCATCAGCACCTAATTCCATCATTAAAGCAGCATCTTGAGGTGTAGCAACACCACCAGCTGCAAAGTTAACAACAGGTAAGCGTCCGTGATCTTTAATTTGTTTTAACACATCATATGGAGCACCTAATTCTTTAGCATAAGTCATAATTTCATCGTCATTCATAACAACTAAACGACTAACTTCTGAATTAACTTTTCTCATATGTCTAACAGCTTCAACAATATTACCAGTACCCGGTTCACCTTTAGTACGTAACATCGCAGCACCTTCACCAATACGACGTGCAGCTTCTCCTAAGTTACGGCAACCACACACAAACGGAACAGTGAATTGATCTTTTCTTAAGTGGTATTCTTCGTCTGCAGGTGTTAATACTTCAGATTCATCAATATAATCTACACCCATAGCTTCTAATACACGTGCTTCAGTAATGTGACCGATACGTGCTTTTGCCATAACTGGAATTGATACAGCATTCATTACTTCTTCAACAATTTTAGGATTAGCGCTACGTGCTACCCCACCAGCTGCTCTGATGTCAGATGGTACACGTTCCAAAGCCATAACGGCAACAGCGCCAGCTTCTTCAGCAATTTTAGCTTGTTCTGCATTAACAACGTCCATAATAACGCCGCCTTTTTGCATTTCAGCCATTCCTCGTTTAACTCGATCTGATCCTACGATTTTAGACATAATATTAACCCCTTTTCACATTTGATTAAATTCATTTTAAGTTATAAACTGATATTTAAAAAGGTACAATTTATTTATAAAATTAGGGGTCAGTTTAAAATGAAAAAGCAAAAATTATATATAGCATTATATGAGCAGCTGAAAAATCAAATTATCGAAGGTCAATATCAAACACAAGATAAATTTCCATCAAAGCGCCAATTAAGTGAACATTTATCACTTAGCCATACAACTATTGAGCATGCCTATCAACTACTTTTAGATGAAGGTTTTATATACTCTAAACCTCGCTCCGGCTATTATGTATCTGATATACAGTCTCTCCCTGTCATTAATGTTAATAGCCCATCTATTGAAACAGAAGCGAATCCAATTGACACTAACCAATATAAGTATGCATTTAATTTAGCAGAGATAGATGCCGAATATTTCCCTCTAAATCTATTTAGAAAATTTGCAAAGGAAGCCTTTGAAGATAATGAATTAGCGCTTTTAGAAAAAGGAGACATACAAGGTGAACTAAATTTACGACAACAAATCGCACATTATCTATTTAATAGTAGAGGTGTGTCATGTCATCCAAATCAAATTATCATTGGGTCTTCTACTGAGCAATTACTTAACATGATTACTGATATTCTTAAAACATCGTCATTCATAATAGAAAAACCAAGTTATCCACCAATTAAACATGTTTTGGATAAAAACAATCACGATTATATTCAAGCAACTGTTGAGAAAGACGGAATAAACATGACTGACGTACTTAATTCTAATAATGATATTGTATATATCACACCATCTCACCAATTCCCAACTGGCTATGTCATGAACTTAAAAAAACGTACCCAACTCATTAAATGGGCTCATCAGAAACATAGTAGATATATTATTGAAGATGATTATGATTCAGAATTCAGATATTACGGTAAACCTATTCCCGCTTTACAAAGTTTAGATAAAAAAGACAAAGTAATCTATATTAGTACATTTTCAAAATCACTTTATCCGAGTTGTCGTATTGCTTATATCGTTTTGCCTCAAACATTATTACAATCTTATTTATCTATGCCTTATAAAGAGAGTAATACCGTCCCTGTTCATATCCAACAAATCATTGCGAATTTTATGTCATCTGGAAGTTTTGAACGTCATTTAAATAAAATGAGAAAAATTTATAGAGAAAAACTAAATTACATATTGCAGCGATTGGAACCCTATAAGGAACAACTAAACATTGAAGGCGCATTAACAGGAATGCATTTCACACTAACAGTAAATAATGGACTTACCATGTCTCAATGCCTACACAATGCGGAAGAACTAAAATTGAAATTAAATATCTACAACTATGATGATCAAGTTGAACCAATCCCAAAGTTTATTATTGGTTTCGGTGGTATTCCCAATCATCAGCTTAAAGAGCATACTGATATTTTAATCAAAGCATTAACTTTATAGTCATTAAAAAGTAGGAGTGGAATAATAAATTCATAATGAATTCATTGTTCCACTCCTACTTTACTTTGCCTGTAGAATTTTCATAAATGTATTTGCTAATTATTCGCAAATACAGATTTTTAATAAAGTTCAAGTGATTTTTTCCAATTATAAGAAATCATTACAGATATACTCATTACCAATAGTATAATTACAAGTTCTGAAGCCATATAACCATGTGCTAGATGAACTGTAAATAAAGCGCCAAGCATAATTATAATGAAACCAGCAGCAACATAGTTTGCAAATAAACCTATGACCATTAATATGCCCCCGATAAACTCAAATAACCCTAATATAATGCCTAAGAATGCAGGGAAACCTAAATCAGACATCATTGCCATCGGTTCCTTAAATCCACCAAATACTTTTTGAGATCCATGTATTGTAAATGTAATACCTAACATAAGTCTTATTAATAATAAACCAATTCTCATTGTAAGTCGTTCTCCTTATAGATATATTTATTATATGCAATATATTACATATACTACATGATGATAATTATTAGTTCAACCTTTATATCATTAAATTTTTATTTTAATTTTAAGCATAAAAAAAAGAGACCTTACGGTCTCGATATCGACTCATCACATCCATACGATTTGCCTGGCAACGTCCTATTCTAGCGGAACGTAAATCAGCTACCATCGGCGCTAAGAATCTTAACTTCT
>NZ_JAESMM010000028.1:0-19542 GCF_017893165.1 Staphylococcus sp. GDX8P54P | reverse complement strand
TTGAGAAATAAATAGATATAAAAATATCCTCCTTAATCAATAATTTAAATAACTTATTATTGTTAAGGATGATATTTTTTAGTGTGTAAATTAAAAAGAATTTTAGAAGAATAACATTTATCAAAAAACTGTTTATTACCTTATTAAATGATGACAGTCGTTTAAATATTAGTGATTTAGTGATTACAAGGTTTTACTAAGCGCATATCTACTATATAAGTTTAAACAATGCCACGAAATAAGAAGAGTTTTCCAAATTAGACAGTTGCGAGTGGAAATCTCTTCTTTTGATTTTTAAAGGTATATTAATTATACTTATGTTGTGAATAAATTGTGACACCCCATAAAAATAACACCTCATGATTTTGTTAATTTTTAGATGTCATAATAAAGGTATTTACTAAAATTATTTCTGAAGGGTAGTGTAGAGATGAATATTAAAAATGTAGTTGTCGCTGGTGGCGGTGTATTAGGTAGCCAAATCGCTTTTCAGGCTGCGTATTCAGGTTTTAACGTTTCAATTTATGATGTGAATAAAAAAGGGCTTGAAGCGGCAAAAGACCGTTTAGAAAAATTAGTACCGCGTTATATTAAAGATTTAGATGCGCCAGAAGACAAATTAAAAGCAACCGTTAAAAGCATCCAAACTTCAACAAATTTAAAAGAAATTGTCGCAGATGCGGACTTAGTGATTGAAGCCATTCCTGAAAAATTATCAATAAAACAATCATTTTATAAAGAACTTGGAGAAGTTGCGCCAGAAAAAACAATTTTCGCAACAAACTCCTCAACATTATTACCAAGTGATTTTAAAGATGCAACAGGACGTACAGATCGTTTCTTAGCGTTACACTTTGCGAACGAAATTTGGTTAAATAATGTCGGCGAAATTATGGCGACTAAAGACACAGATCGTGCTGTATTTGATGAAGTTGTTGAATATGCAGGAGCAATGGGCTTACACCCAGTGTCAATTAAAAAAGAACATGCAGGTTACGTTCAAAACTCACTTCTTGTGCCATTCTTCCACGTGGCTGAAGAAATGTATGCGAATGAAGAAGAAACACCACAAGAAATTGATAAAATTTGGATGAACGCTATACGTATGAACGTGGGTCCATTCGGTGCGATTGACGTCGTTGGTTTAAATACAAATACTGCTATCGTACAAGCAGAATATGAAAAAGACGGCACACCTTGGAAAAAAGCGTACGTTGACAAAAATAACGTCAAAATCCAAAATGGTGAACTTGGTAAAGCAACAGGTAAAGGATTCTACACATATCCAAACCCTGAATATGAAACTTGGGACATTCCTGTAGGCGAAAAACCATCTGACGAACATTTACAACAAGCCGTCGCGAATGACAACAATGGCGTGTTATCTAAATTGTTATTGTCTTTATTCAAAGCCGCTGAAGATTTATACGTTAACGAAATTGCAGAATACGATGTCATTGATACAACTTGGCATATTAACTCACGTTCACCTATTGGACCATTCGAAATGATGGATGCGATAGGTATTGATAAAGTCATTGAAATTCATGAAAAATACGACAACAACATTGATCAAGACGTGATGAAATTTTTAGAATCACGTCGTGGCAAAACATTTTATTCTTAAAAATGTGTGAATCAAATTAAGCGCGCTCATCTTCAAATAGATGGGCGCGCTTTTTTAGGATGTTCATCTTTTGTGGTGGGCAGATAATTAAAAGTAACTAATTTTATATTTAACTTAATCATAACACGTAGTAATCACTACATTCATTTAAGCGTACAGTTAATTATTAATTGTGCGCTTTTTGAGTACTATCATTTCTTTAATGCTCGCTTGCCAAGGCGCCTCACTTTAACTAATTTTGGCTTTGTTAAACAATGGAAGCCAAAATGGATTTTCAGTTCGGCTTGTTGCCTTAGGCGTCTCGCATTAGAAATGATTGTTACGCCATATAGTTATATGAGTGTTTGTGACATGTTAAGTAGCGATTACTACGTAATATTTATGCGACGTCATTTATTAATAAACCATGCTTTTTACGTCATTGATACAACTTGAAAATAATAAGTATTCTGGCTTTAAAGTTATTAAAGTTTCGATAACCATACGATACACGTTTAATTAGCTTAATTTTATTATTGATACCTTCAATCGCTCCATTGTTAAACATAGGGTGCTGGATTGTTGCGTAAAGGACATACTCGTATTTCTTATAGAATCGAATCACACGCCAAACACCACGCGATACCTGTTTCTTTTCGACACCTCGCAGTATTTCTTTGAAACGTAACCAATCACATTGTTTCAATGCTTCTCGAAGTTGGTGGACTAACATATATGTGTCATAGAGCTGTTGATCAAGATTTAATAGATACCCTAGAATATCTCTTGAGGTTGTGTATGTTTTGAAAGACTTTGACCAGAAGTATTCATAGCTATTAATATCTTGTCTGTCGGAAAGGAAGAGTCTCCAGTGTTTTTTCAGTTTCGTGTAATCGGTTGAAGATTTATAACGATAAGCATTCATAACAGAAATACGTTGCTTATTAAGTTCACGGTTAAGGTGCTGAACGATATGAAAACGATCAAAGATTAAAATCGCATTTGGGAATACTTCATGAACGAAGTTAGTATATGGCTCATACATATCCGCTGTTACAGTTCTAACAGCTATTCTTTCACGTCGGTCAAAGCGATAGAAATATTCTTTGAGCTTATGAATGCGTCTATCTTCTAAAATATCGATAATCTGATTCGTTTCATTATTTACAAAAAGAAAACTCATCGCCGTTGTCACGTTCTTAACGCTTTTAAACTCATCTATGGAGATATGTCTGGGTAAGCCTGATGAAGGTTTGACTGTCAGTGATTGTGAAAGTTTATGAAGACATCTTTTAACTGTACTCGGTGAAACACTACAATCATTGGCAATGTCTAGTTCGGATTGTACACGAGTGAGTCTATGTGGAATCGCTAACTTCACGCGATTCGTAATAAAACAGTGACTATCAACAATGCTTGTTTGAGCCGTGAAAGTCTTTGAACAGTGTAAACATTTAAAGCGTTCTTTCGCTAAGTTAAGATAAACATTAGACTCTTGAGATTTTAACAACGTCAAACGCGAAACACGTTTACCGTGCTTATGTATTTGCCCGTCATTGACACAACCACACTTCATACAAGCTTCAGGTTTATAAGAAAGGGTTCCATAAACAACTGTAGAAAGCTGACCACGCACTTCTACATCTTCCTCCACCTTCATAACTTGAATATTTTCATCTTTAATTTTTAGTAGTTTTAATATATCATTACACATAGGCGCATCATGTCTCCTCTCGATTTTTTGTTTGGTCACTTAAAATTATAGAGGCATGAGCGCTTTTTTTGTATCTAAAATGATTAAAAACATAAAAGGCGGGATAGCATTTCATGCCATCCCACCACAAAAGATGAAGAACCAATATAGAAAAGAAAGTGATGAATAATGTCTATTGTAAAAATTCAAGGAGTGAAAAGATTAGATAATGCAATAAATAATGAAGTTGACACAAAATTATGTCATCTTGGTAAAATAAGTGTCAAATAAGGAGCCATTTTTCTTTCTTTTTTGTAGATAGACATTGTTAAACCAACAAAAATTAGCAATCCATTTTATATGCTAATTGGATTGCTAAAAGGTTTGTTATTTTATGTTTTGTACTATTAAACTTAACCTGTTAGATAATGGCACGCTACCCTCTTATATTCATTCAGTATGAAGTAACAATTGATCTAAATCCATTATTTTAATTTTCTTTTTCGGTAACCGTTTGATCAATCCAAGTTCTTCTAGATTAGTAAATTTACGGCTGATTGTTTCTGGTGTGGTACCAAGATACGAGGCTAAATCCTTTTTGGACATTGTTAAGATAATCGTTGGACTATTGCCACTTCCCTTTTCAACATTCTCAGCTAAAAAGGATATAATGCGGGTTTCTACATTTTCAATCGCTACTTGTGTGGTTTGTTTTTCAGAATCCTTCAAACGCATAGTTACTTCTGACAGTATTTTTAATGAGATCTGCGGATATTTCACCAAATACTCTTGTAAATCCTCTCGTTTAATTAAACAAATGGATGTATTTTGTAGTGCTTCCGCATAGTTCTCATGAATACTTCCAGGTTGGAAAATAGCGACTTCCCCTGTAAAATCACCGGGATTTAAAATGCGAACAAGTTGTTCTTTTCCAGAATCCGATAAGCGATAAATCCGAGCCTTACCCGAATTGATAATATATAAGGTATCATCTTCCTCATCTGCACGGAATAACATTTCCCCTTTTTGTAGATGAAGTTTCTTGGCAGATTCCGCAATCAAATCCATTTGTGAGTCTTTCAAATGGTTAAAAATAGGAACAATACGAATACATTCTGCATGTCCATGTTGGTGATGACAACATTGGTTTTGTTCCAAAATAACCTCTCCTTTTTATAAAAAGCCTAAGAGGGCATCTTAGGCTTCCTTTCTATTCACTCGATTAAGCAGGTTTTACCTTTGATTTGACAACAGGATATCCTAAGTCTTCAATTGCCTTTTCGATATCGTTAATAGCGACTGCTTCTGAATCAAAATCTACTTTTACTTTACTTGCATTGAACATTACTTTCAAGCTATCTTGATTCACACCGTTTATTCCTTTCACCGCATTTTCAATCTTTTGCATACAAGATGGGCAAGATAAGGTTTCTAATTGAATCGTTGCTTTTTGCATAAATCATTTCCCCCTTCATTTTTTAACGACCGTAAACCAATCTATTCTTTTGTTTTTGAGTTACTTTAAGCCTGATATGCTTTATCTACTTCTGATAACATCTCGAATGTGCCTGCATACGTTTCACATACATCTCCAGGAATGGTGTAGTTGTCTGTGATTTTTCGTAATTGAGCAAATTCAGCATCTAAGTCAGGTTTGTTCGTACCTGCGTCTTTTACTTTTCCACTAATTGTTTCAAACAATTCACGTACTTCAAAGGCTTCTGGGTGATTCTTACCATGGGCCCGTGTAATTGCAGTGGTGTATAAATCCAGTTTTTCAAAATGGTTTGTTATTACTTCGTTAAATGTTTGTTCAGACATTATTATTTCCCTCTTTCTATATATAATTTTTGTTGTGTGTGTTTGTCTTAGGCAGATTTTACTTTTGATTTAACAACGGGATATCCTAAGTCTTCAATTGCCTTTTTGATATCGTTAACGGTGATCATTTCTGAATTAAAATCTACTTTTACTTTACTGGCATTGAATAATACTTTTAAGCTATCTTGATTAATCCCATTTAATCCTTTCACCGCATTTTCAATCTTTTGCATACAAGATGGACAAGATAATGTTTCTAATTGAATAACTGCTTTTTGCATGAATTATTTCTCCTTTCATCTTATCTTTGACTTTTTTGTTTTCCCTCTTCTTCTTTACAATTTAAGTATAGCTGAGGTTCAACGAAATGAAATTGACGCAAATCAAGTTTCAAGAAAAAGTAGGGGAGTATTTTGTTCTTCCTACCTGAATACTTCCCCTTTATCATTCGTCAAGACCGCTTTCTATTAAATTTATCCTCTCAAACGGTATCGAAGCAATCTCATACCATTCAAGATGACTACTAAGATACTTGCTTCGTGAACCAACATCCCGATTGACATATTCATCCATTCACTAAATAGTAGGCTAGCAAGTAAGATTAATACCACACCAACTGCTATGGCGATGTTCTGTTTCATGTTTCTTGAAGTTGATTTTGTTAAGCCTAATGCGTGTGGTAAACGACTAAAGTCAGAATTCATTAAAACAACATCTGATGTTTCAATTGCAACATCTGTTCCACTTCCCATGGCGATTCCGATATCTGCTAAGGCTAATGAAGGACTATCATTCACTCCGTCACCGACAAAGGCAATGATCCCGCCTTCTGCTTGCATTTTTTCGATATAAGCAGATTTTCCTTCTGGAAGCATATGACCGTGTGCTTCTGTTAACCCAAGTTCTCGAGCAACTAAATCTACGGTTCCTTGGTTGTCCCCAGAAAGAACGACAAGGTTTTTGACCCCTAGTTTTTTCAGTTTTTGAAGATCTTTTTTAACACCTGGACGGATTTGATCCCGAATACCCATCAGAACGTTTAATTCTCCGTCGACCGTAGTTAACACAAGAGAATTCCCATTTTTCTCAAAGCGTTCGACGTCTTTTTTAGCTTTTTCGCTTAATTTCACATTTTCCTTTTCCATTAATGCTACGTTACCAACGGCTATACGATGAACACCTATTTTTGCTACAATTCCGCCACCTTTAACGACTTCGGTTTCTTCAACAGTAGAGAAAGTTGTCTCGCCAATATCCTGTAGGACAGCTTTCGCTAGTGGGTGGTCCGATTCACGCTCCACACTTGCTAAATATCCTAGAACCTCTTCAGTATTTTTTCCGTAAAATTCTTTTTCGGCAACTTCAGGGTTTCCTACTGTCAATGTTCCTGTTTTATCAAAAACGATAGTATCTACTCTGCTAAAGTCATTGATAACTTCACTACCTTTTAAGAGGACACCATTACGTGCACCGTTTCCGATACCGGCAACGTTGGATACAGGAACCCCGATAACTAATGCACCTGGACATCCTAAAACAAGAATCGTGATAGCTAGTTCAATATCTTTTGAGAAAAACCAAACAATAAAACCAAGGACTAACACAGCTGGTGTATAATATTTAGAGAATCGGTCAATGAAACGTTCTGCTTCTGATTTGGAATCCTGTGCCTCTTCCACTAATTCGATAATTCTACCAAATGTTGTATCTTCTCCAACGCGATCAGCTCGAATTTGGATCGTTCCATTTTCTAAGATAGATCCTGCAAATACTTCAGAATCAACCTTTTTACTTACAGGTAAAGATTCTCCAGTAATACTTGCTTCATTAATGTGACCTTCACCAGTTAACACTGTTCCATCTACCGGAACTTTTGCACCCGTTTTAACTAATAAAATATCACCTTCGTCTACATCATTGATATCTACTTCTTCAAATTCTCCGTTTTCCATTTGCTTTAAAGCACTTTCTGGTGCCAGCTCTGTTAATTCTTTAATGGCAGAACGTGTTTTGTTCAAGGTACGTTGCTCCAAGTATGAACCAAATAAGAATAAGAAAGTAACGATGGCTGATTCCTCATAATTTTGAATCAATACTGCCCCAATAACTGCAATGGTAACTAAAACATCAATACTGACAACTTTTACTTTTAATGCCTGATAGGCTTGGATTGCAATCGGCGCCACACCAAGAATGGATGCAATGATGAGCGACCAATTGAAAATGGCCATGTTGTCTAAGGAAAATCGTCCGAAGAATGCAAGTGCAATCAAAATTGCACTGACCAGTGTAATGGAATTCTTTTTACTTAATATATATCTTTGCATGTTGATTCCCTCCAATTTCATTTGTATTCCTTGTTGATGACTCTAGTATAGGATGTTTCTATAAAATAAAAATTGATTAGTATCAAGTTCTATTGTAAAAGTGAAAAATTATAAAAGAACAGCAAAACAAATCTAACTGTTTTACTGAATAACTCTTATATATTATCGAACATACAATAAAGATGTCTTGGTTTTGAGTGTCCTGTTTTTTACTACACGGTAGGATTGGCTTAATATCAACCTTTACTCGTTTTTTAGCTATTTCTACTGTTATTAAAGGCGTTGCGCGAACGTTGCTTTGTAAAAGAACCGAAAAATAATAGATTATAAGTCAGAGAGGAGTTAGCTATGGATATTGGTTCGAAAATAAAAACTAAAAGAAATGAATTGAATTTAACTCAACAAGATCTAGCTGAAAAGGTGTTTGTTACGCGACAAACGATTTCTAAATGGGAATTGAGAAAAAGTACACCGGATTTAATTAGTTTGAAATTGTTAGAGAAAGCATTAGTTGCTGACTTCTTCGAAAATGAGATGGTCAGTCAATCGGAAGGAGCAAAATCAATGAATAAAAAAATACAATTTAAAGATATTCTTTTTACTTTGTTACTCGGTTTATCATATCTACCCTTACGCATTTTATTTACCTTCTATGAAAAGCATCGATCATCAAAATTTTCAGCCTATATTGTTAAACCTGCTTTTATCGCTTTATTTATTTATTTCATTGCAAGTATTCGGTCAGAATTTCTCTTTTCAGTAACTCTTGTAACAATAGCTCTTTACTTTGCCTTCACTCTTTATCATGAAGCTTAATTGGTCAGTTATTGATGAAAAAAAGCAACAATTCTTGTTAAAAATTGAGATGAAAATTCTAATTGTTCACTAAAAGAACTTTAGCAATATAGTTCCTTTAGAGAACAATTATCCAGTTAAGACTACTGATTGACTTAGCAAATGAAACAGAATTAGCACAAGGATATGTACCTTTTTATGAAAGATATATACAAACCTTCCACCCAACATTTTTTGAATACGATCATCTGGTAGGCTTTTCTGACAAGCTAGATGAAAAGATTTTAGAAGTAAATAAAATAGATATTAGAAATGTAGATCAGCTAGAAGATAAACTTATGAAAGTTCTAGAAGTGTTAAATGAGTATAGGAAAGATAGTCCTGAATAGAAATCTAACGCCCTACTGTTGTTTTGACACCACCATAAAGCCAACAGGAAAGATTTATTAGCTTAATAGTGGGGGTTAACTTTATGAAGCATTTAAATCGTTTCTAAGAGCTTCTGATTATCTAAATATATAAATATACCTACACAACAAACAAAGCCAAACAAGAAGGCATATAACAAGTTATAGAGTTTATTTTATCTCTTTCAATCATTCAGTCTTTCAATCTCTTTTATATCAAGTTCTTTTTCTTCCAGATGATTTTCATCTACTGTATTTAGATTTTCTTGCTCTTGATAGAATGAATGACTGTTAATATTAAAACTATTAATATTAGAACTGTTAGTATTAGTTCTGTTAGTAATAAAGATGTCTTGGTTTTGAATGTCCTGTTTTTTAGGGAACGGTAGGATTGGCTTAATATCAATGATGCTAGACTGAATAACGGACACAGTAAATTGATAATAAATTAAGCTATAATGAAAGTAATCAATTTACAGGAGTGTTCGTTATGTCTAAAAGAAAATATGATCATAGCTTTAAAATGGAAGCAATTCAGTTAGTAGAATCTGGTAGAAAAGCAACAGAAGTTTCAAGAGATTTAGACATCCCTATTCAAACATTAACCAAATGGCTAAGTGTTTATCGTAAAGAAGGTGAAAAAGGATTTGTTGGTAGTGGTAGACGTACCCCTAAGAAACAGTCTGAAGTTGATCTACAAAAAAGATTAAAAGAGCTAGAAGAAGAAAATAAGATATTAAAAAAGGCTCTATGCACATCTTTGCCAAAGACCAGAAGTAATATACAGGTTTATTGAAGAACACCGACATGAATTTCGTGTTATAAAGATGTGTGAAGTGTTAGGTGTTTCAAAAAGTGGCTATTATGGTTGGAAGAATCGTAAACCAAGTAAACGTACAATTAGACATGATGTATTGAAAAAACATATTTATCAAATTTATATTCAAAGTCAAAAACGTTATGGTAGTCCTAAAATTACACAAGTACTAAGAAGCAAAGGATGTACGGTCACACAAAGAACAGTCAGTAAGATAATGAATGAATTAGGTATTAAATCAAAACGCTATATACGATATAATATGTAAGAAGATTTTTATTTTTCAGACAGCCTTAAAAAAATCAAAACGGAAGGATTTTTATCTTGTTCAACTACTTATTTACAAACAGGCAGGGGCAGTTTCTCGTTGCAGGGATTATCTTTATAATCCTCGGATTTGCATTGATGCCGGTAGAGGGTATCTACAGTTCCATTGCGTTTTACATCGCAATTTTCTTTCTCGGTTTCTATGCATCCAAGAATGCGGTCATCGAGACGATTAGAGAACGTTCACCAAACGTTGACTTACTGATGATTCTTGCTGCTATTGGTGCGGTCATCATCAATTATGAGTCAGAGGGTGCACTGTTACTTCTAATCTTTGCGGGTGCTGAAGTGCTTGAGAACTACGCGACTAGTAAATCCACAAAAGCCATTTCTGAACTGATGTCCCACCTTCCTTCAACAGCAAGTAGAATCGGGGCTGATGGAGAAATTACGGAAATTCCTACAGAAGAACTGATCCAAGGCGATATCGTCCTTGTTGCTAAAGGGGAACAAATCCCAATCGATGGACAGGCAGACCGTCAAGTATCGGTTAACGAAGCAGCGCTGACAGGGGAATCTGTTCCGGTTGTAAAAGAAAAGGATGAAGAAGTTTTTGCCGGTACGGTAAACGATGGCAACTCGTTTAGATTAACTGTAACGAAAACGAGTGATGATACGATCTTCTCGAATATCGTGCGTATGGTTGAAGAAGCACAGCAAAGACCATCGAAACTATCGAAAACCATCGATCGAATTGAATCGAAATATGTAATCTCTGTTTTAATCGGGGTACCGGTGTTTATCGCTATCCTTTACTTCTTTAATAATTTAGGATTTGAAGAATCATTCTACCGTGGAATGGTCATGCTGACAGTAGCAAGCCCGTGTGCGCTCGTTGCATCGGCAACACCAGCGACACTGAGTGCGATTAGTAACGGTGCGAAAAACGGTATTCTGTTTAAAGGCGGTGCCGCGATGGAGGCACTGAGCACGATGGACATTCTATATAGTGATAAGACAGGAACACTCACATACGGTGACTTCGTCGTTGAAGAATACGCAGCTGATGAAGATACATTAAAAGAAGTGGTAACGATTGAACAACACTCGAGTCACCCGATCGCAGAAGCGATTGTGAAGAAGTTTAAAACTTTAGATTTAGATAGTGTCGATGACAGTGAACCGGTAGAAGAAATCGTCGGCAGCGGAATGAAGAAAGGCGATATCATCGTCGGTAAACCCGATGCATTTAAAGACTACACAGACCCATCGAACTACAGAGATCAAATCATTGCTGGAAATACGAATATCTTTGTCGGAGAGAGTGGACAAATTACTGGATACTTCTCGCTGGCAGACCAAGTCCGTGATGAAGCAGTACATGCCGTTGAAAACTTCCAGAACTCTGACATTGAAGTCGTACTCTTAACAGGAGATAATGAAACTGTTGCAGAAAAAGTTGCTGGAGAAGTGGGCATCACAGACTACACCGCATCATGTCTCCCTGAGGACAAAGTACGCTTTGTAAATGAAAGTCAGAAGAAGAGTAAGATTGTCGGGATGATTGGAGATGGAATCAACGACGCACCCGCACTGGCAAACGCTGATATCGGTATTGCAATGGGAAGCGGATCATCCGTTGCGATGGAATCATCAGACGTCGTAATCGTTAAAAACAACTTACAAAAACTATTCTATAGTTTCATGTTAAGTAATCGACTCAATCGCATTATTTTAGCAAATATTATCTTCTCTATTAGTGTGATTGTTATACTTGTATTATTAAATATATTCGGACTCCTAAATCTACCAACAGCAGTGCTCTTCCACGAAGGATCAACGATACTCGTTATCCTAAACGGATTAAGACTATTAAGAGCGAAATAATAGTATATTTATCTACTGTAAAGAGGAATACACCTTGTATAAATCAATATTGCTCGCTGCAGACGGTTCGGAAAACAGCCTGAGAGCAGCAGAAGAATCAGTTTTCCTAGGCTCAGACGAATCGAGTTTCGTTAATGGACAGGTCTTGCAGTAGACGACGGAGGGACTGCATACTAAGGAAATTAAATGAGACATAAAATAAAGGAAGCCATTTCTGGCTTCCTTTTAATCTTAATTAAACTTCGCATCACTTATGATAACTCTCTGATTATCACACCCAAATTTAACTAAAAACCGCATCATCTACCGATAAGCAGAAGCGTATCATAAATGATAGGATTCCATATATTATTTTAGTATATAGGAACAGATAGACAATAAATTTATACATATTGAGGAGAAAAAGATGAACGAAATTGACAAATGGAAGCAGAAATTCAATGCATTACCACGTATACCTAGATCACAATCTAAATTTGGGTATGTAGATACAATAAAAACTATTTTTCACAAAATAA
Organism: Staphylococcus sp. GDX8P54P; assembly: GCF_017893165.1. Classification (NCBI taxonomy): domain Bacteria; kingdom Bacillati; phylum Bacillota; class Bacilli; order Caryophanales; family Staphylococcaceae; genus Staphylococcus; species Staphylococcus sp. GDX8P54P. The sequence goes on along the minus strand of NZ_JAESMM010000028.1, from coordinate 7,404 downwards.
TTACTAACTCAGAACTTGAAACTGTTGTAAAAATTGATGGCAGCAAAACAGAACACACATTAAAACATTACATAGAAATACTATTAAGATATCAATTTATAAAAAAAGACAATGAAAACAATTATTATATAGTAGAAAGTTTAATAAATTTTGAAGAGGAAAGTTTTAGGGAAGATTTATCTGAATTTATACAATTACATGTGAAATATATATCTGAGTTATTGTTTTTTATAAGAGAACCTAAAACTACTAGAGAAATTTTAAACTATGCAAATGAAAATTATAATATGTCTTGGAAACAAAACGGACAGATTCATGAGCGTTTAGCGTGGTTAAATGATTTAGGTTTAATTAATTCAATGAGTTATAAACAATTATATGTTATCAACCAAGAGGGAGTAAATTTTATAGAAAAATATCCACCTTTGAAATCTTTTAATATATCTGAATATATTAAGGATATAACCGCAAATGAAAAATTAATTAAATTACCAGAATGGGTTGAAGAGTTAGGTTGGAACGTCAACAATATTGATAGAAAAGATGGATTAGGTTATATTCCTGGAGGCAGATCAAAAGCAACTGAACTGATATTAAGCATAATAGAATTTACTTTGAATGCTAAAGATACAGAGTCATTAAATAATTATATTAATATTGAGTTCAAGTGCAAGGAATCATCTGTAAATAGTTTTTTAACATTTCTAACTAATTTAAAAATTATAGATAGAATTGGAGAAAAGGTTTATGAAGCTTCAGATTATGGTATTAAACTATTAAATTCTGACCGTCCAGACTTGTATCTGTTATTCTTTATAAACAAAGAATATAAATATATTTTTGAAATACTTTTCGTGTTAGAAGAGTCGCCTCAAGAACCTAAAGAATTAATAGCCAGAGGTGTAACTGAATTTAATATGAGTTCTGAAAGACTTGATAGAATTAGGGAAAGACTAGCCCATTTAAAAAATGCTAATTTGATCTTGAATGATAAAGGTAAAAAGTTAAAATTATCAAATCGAGGGAATTTATTATTATCAGTGTTAAAAGGTAAAATGAGTATTAATAACTCTGCAAATAAAGAAAATAGTTTATTAAAAAATAATGAAGAGAGTTATAAAAATTTATTAAAAGAAGTTCGCTTAGCATCGACTAATTCTTCTAATCCGCACGATTTTGAAAAATTATTAGAAAAAACATTTATTGAACTAGGTTTTAAAACTAAATTGTTAGCGCAATCAGGCACTACAGATATTTTATTAACGGCTAGAACAGTTCCAGATTATACGTATAAAGTAGCTATTGAAGCAAAGACAAATAAGGAAGGTAAAATTACTGAAAACTTAGTGAATTTTGATGCGCTTAAAGAACATAAGAAGAAGCATGATGCAGATTTTATAGTAATAGTTGGCAAAAATTTTAATGGAAGATTAAAAAGATTTGCTGAAAACAATCAAGTTTTATTATTAGATATAGATAATCTTGAATTATTAGTAAAAAGGCATCAAGTATATCCTTTACAAGCAATTGAATATAAAAAATTATTTAATCAAGTTGGAGAAGTAGATATAAGCGTTTTGGATAGTACCTATAATAGAATGCGTAGATATAATGTATTATTTAAATCTATTATACAAACTTTAATAGAAAATAGTGATGACGAATTTACAAAGGGTATTTTAACTATACGTGAAATTTATATGCTTATAAAAAATATAGATGAGTTTAATGATGAAGATTTAACTAAAGAAGAAGTAGATAATATGTTAAATTTACTTTCAAATCCATTAATTGGGTGTGTAGGAAAGGAAAAAAATGGTTATTATGCGAAAGGATCTTTAGTTGACGCTCAATTAAAATTTGGATTTTACTATTCCGCATCAATAAAATAAGCCATTATTTATGATTTTAAGCTTTTTAACCGCTTTTATTGAATTTGACCTTTGATTTAAAAAGTAATTTTTATTTTGATGAAAAATTTAAATTTTGAAAACATCTTCATTCACGAATATAAAAGAAGAGTATTATATTATGAACAATATTTAGATACATTTCTGTAAAGAAAGAGTACAAATAAAGTCTAATGAATTTTGAAAGTATGGACAGCATTTTAAAAATAATAAGTTTAAAAGAGTTATAAGATGAACATGGATAATGATGAAACGAAAATAGTTAGTAATTTAAAACTCTATAGGGAGTTGAATTAATAGTTTGTGAAAGATACTCCTTTTCATTTAATAATAATCATACATTAAGTCTACATGAGTAGTAGATAACTCTTCGCCAAATTCCTTAATATAATCGAGTATATTGGTAATATAGGTATCTTCAATTTTTATTTTTTGGGGGATACCTTTTAAACAATGAGTAGAATGATTTTTATATGGGATTGATAGATCAATAACATCATATTTTAAAGTAACTGGGTTTTTATAGACAAAATAGCTTAATCTCATGCTATCTATAAATTGATTGAATGAACCAAATGACATTAACCAATTTAGAGTTGCTTCTTGTTCATAAGCTTTTTGCATTTTTAGAGAGATTGCATTCTCATAAAATGATTTAATGTCAAATAAAGCATAATCAATTCTATCTTTTAATAAAGTGCCTTTTAATTGATTAAGGGAATTTTTTTGTACTGGAAAAGCCAAATGACCCATTTTGTTACCTCTAATAAGTTCTAAATCTTCTAACCATTGTTTGTTACCTTTTCTACATTGGAATAGTGGTTTCCATCCAATGATGGCATCTAGGCTACATTTTTGATTGTTGACACTAAGATAGTATGGATTATCAATGTATTGCGTTTCTTGAAATTCATTATAAAAATCTTGCATTTCAGCTACGAGTGCTTTACCTATACCATCAGGATCTACATATATAGATTCAATTAAAGATTTGAGTTTACGCAAAGAGTTATCTTTTTTTAATTTATTGTTTTGATGGTAATAAACTGCATCTTTTTTTACTATCTTCCAAAATTCACTTTCATATAGTGATTTTATTAAATTAATATCATTCTGATAAACATATTGTTTCATTAATTAACCTCACTTTTTTAATAGTAGCTTTATAATAAATTGGACTGATGAATTTTGTCATCAGTCCAATTTATTATAGAGCCAAAAAATGCTTCCTATTCCATTCAGAATAGGAGACATACGTCTACGTAGGTACACTTTAAAAAGTCTTAAAGTTAAACTACATGTATATAATCCTATCCTGAAAATAACATTAAAAGGCATTACAAATAAAGTACGCATGTAAAGTAAAAACCCTTCATTGTCATAGATTCAAAATAGAATTATTTAATCATGTAATCAGTTCACCCTTTTTATTTAATTAAGTTAAGCGTATAGGATAGCGTTGTGAATGTCAAAAGTCACAATATAGTTATAAATACTATTTATATAATGTAGTATCTATATTAAAAAGCATTAGATAAAAACTCAAATCGCATTGTTAATCGATACGCAGAAAAGTAAGAAATAGAAAAAGCCTCCATAATAAATAGAGGCCTTTTATGAAAATTATACTCAATCAAATAACTATTAATTGTTTTTCTTTTTTACGTAAACGGCTGATACTAGTGATATCAAGCCAAATATAATAAATGCAATGAACATCCATACTGTGCCGTTCATAGTTAAGTTAGTGCTGGTATATAGTAATTCCTTTAAAGTGTTTACATAATGATAAAATGGATTCCAAGGTAAAATATAATCTTGATAGAATTTTGGCACCATGACTTTAGGTAACATCACTGCTTGAATTGTGAAGAATAGATATAAGATAAATATTGGAATAGCGCCAAATCCTATCCATACCATCAAGCCTAGTATGAGTAGAGCAAATCCTAATATGGCAATTGCTATGAATATTGCTGTGTCTAATGGATGATTAAAATTAAAGTTCAATACACTACCTGTATAATAAACATAAGCAAATGCACCAGCGAAAGCAGCTATTGTTACTGATAGGATAACTTTACTTGTAAACCATAATTTATCTTTATGTGATGTTAATTTTTTTCTGTTTTTAAAGGCAAAGAATGATAGAACTGCAGTAATCATTGCTGAAAACCATATTGGTGTGAACATTGCTGAAGCAGCATTTCCATTACCTTGATGATCTTTAACTTTATTTAAAGTTGTCGTTTCAACTTCGACAGGATTCACAAATTGATTAAATTGCTTACTTGGTAAATCTATTTGATTTTTTGCTAATAACTCAACATTTTGCTTACTAATCTGATTATTAAGGTTCTCTGTAATTTTACTTAGTGCTTGTTGAGCAATATTGGATACTTGCCCATTACTGCCTTGATTAATGAATGTTTCGATATGTGCTTGTTTTGGTTTTGGTATTTCTTGATCACCATTACCCATTTTTGCTTGCATTGCTTTAACTTGTTGTGGTGACAGTTCACCAGATTTGATTTTTTCTTTAACCTCATGTTGTTTTTCAGTCATAATTTTACTTTGAGCATGACTAATTGCATGTTTAGAGAAATCTTTTTCAAAGACGATAGCTCCAATATATTTATTATCTTTTAGTCCTTGCTCAAGTTCATTTCTATTTTTTACGGCCTCCCACTTCAACGTCTTATTATCACTTAGCTTCAAATTATCTTCTAAGTTCTTGCCAATGTTAGTTGAATTACCTTGAACTTCAACACCCTTATCTTCATTTAATATAGCTATTGGTATATTTTTAGGCTTCGGATTATATGCAGGATAAAAAGCTGTTGCTAAAATCATTAGAATTAATACGACTGCAATGGGGATGAGCCACACTAATTTCTTTTTCAATAAAATCTCCTCCTTATTTAACAACATCATGTTGTTTATCGTTCTATTTGTTATTATAATAGGCAGAGAAGGAGATTCAATAATCAATAACGTCAAATGTGAATGTTAAACAACAATATAAGACGGAGTGTTGTCGTTATTTAATATATAGGAGTGAGTTTATGGATCGTAGAGTAAAACGAACGATTACAAGTATTGAGAAGGGCTTTATTCAACTTTTAAAAGCATATAGTTTAGAAGAAATAACGATTCAACAGATTGCGGATGAAGCGGATATTAATAGGGCTACATTTTATAAATACTATCTTGATAAATACGATTTATTGAACCATTTAGAAGATAAAGAAATTGAACGTATGAAAGCAAATATTGATTATGATAGATTAGCTAATCAACAAATTAATGAGTTTAGTGATTTAAATAAGATTATCAATAATGTACCAAATAGCATCATTAAAATTGTTTTAAATAATATTGAATTATATGAAGTATTATTTAATCTAAAAAGGCAAAGTAAATTAGAAGAAAAATTATCAGATACGATTTCACAAAACTTATTAATTGCTTTAAATAATAAAATGACCATCAATCATATACCTTTTAGATATTTTCACAGTTACATTTCTGGAGCTATCATAACTACAATTAAATATTGGGTATTAGATTCAGAAAGAATTCCTGAAGAAGAAATCATGCATCATCTATTTATACTCATGCGTACAGGTCCATTAGAACAATTAGTCATAGAATTATCAAAAAAATCTTAAAATCATACTGTACTTTTGGCAACATTTTTTATTCTTTTGTTACTAAACATACAGATTGATGGTTTTTGATTATTGTATAACAGGTTACTCGTAAATATTATTAGACACACAGGGGGAATGTAACATGTCTAATAATGTTTCAAATAACAAAACAAATAAAGAAAGTAAAAAAAGTATTAATTGTAGGTTTAGGTATTAGTGGTATTTCTTCAGCAATAGCTTTAAAAAAAGCAGGATGGGATCCTGTCATCATTGAGAAAGCCTCAGAACGGCGTAAAGGTGGCTATTTCTTGGCGCTATTTGGACTTGGTAGATATGCTGCTCAAGATTTAGGAGCACTTCAATTCTTACATGATAGACGTAGTTCTACTTCTGTTAATTTCTCAATAGATAGAAATGGTATAACAGGTTATACGCTTGGATTTGCTGATATTCCGAGATCTTTTGCTCCATGGATGATGTTGCGTGGCGATATTGAGAACGCTGTCTATAAAGCATTGCCAAATGATATCGAAATATTATTTGATACAGTGCCAGATACTATTTGGCAAAATTCATCTGAAGTAAGCGTTACTACTAAAAACCTTAAAACTAATATGAGATCTGAAAATTCTTATGATCTTGTTATAGGTGCTGATGGGGTATTTTCTAAAGTAAGAGAATTAGCATTTGGTCCACATGAACAATATATTAAAGAATTAGATTATATGATTTGTGCGTATCAACTAACTGAAAACCCACCTGATTTAAAAATAGATCAAGGCGTTATTTTACATGAAGTTAATAAATCATTTACTATATTTACGTTTAAAGATCATCCAGCAACAATATTATTTACGTATAAAGCGGATAATCCACAAGCGGAAAGAAAAAAAGAGCCACGTGAAAGAATTAGAGAAGTATTTGGGAAACCTTATGGTAAATACATGGAATTTGCGTTGGAGCAATTAGATCAAGCTGATAACGTCATATTTAGCACAACTGACCAAGTAAAAATGCCATCATGGCCTCGAGGTCGTGTCGTACTAGTCGGTGACTCAGCATGGTGTCCAACACTCTATTCAGGAATGGGCGCAACATTAGGACTTGGTGGTGCTAATTTATTAGGTAAAGCATTGCAAAAACACTCAGATAATATAGAGTATGCATTAAATGAATGGGAAAGTATATTAAGACCCAAAGTTAAACAATTTCAAAAGCAAGGTGCGACAACAGGCAGAAGAAATTTTGTATCTATAAATGAAGAAGAAGTATTAAATAGAGAGAAAAGTGTTAAATTAAGAAGAACATTAATGAAAAGTAATCTGTTGGGTAATTTATTAAAGTATACACCATCCATAAAAGCGCGTAATGCAGATCTTACAAAAGAACTTTAGTATATATAAGGACCAATACTTAAATAGCGAAGCAATTTACGATGGTAAATACGCTTTGCTATTTTTATTTTTTAGGCTAATTCATTATTATTTAAAATATTTTATAAATATTTAAGATTAGAATAAGATTTTGGTTAAAAAGGTTTAAACTAAATTAGCTAATATCTACTTTAGATAAAAGTTTATTATAGTCCTAGAAATAGTGGGAGAATTGCTTACAACTATTATAAGAGGAATAATGGTTATTATAGTTTTATTTATAATCGATAAGATGTCTAAAAATAATAAATAATTATATAAATATACTCCATAAAGTTAGGTATTAACCCGATTTTATGGAGTTATTTAAATAGATTTCAATCTTTAAAACAATTTCTGAGTAAAGAAAGTATTTGGATAAACTATAATTAATTATCCTTAGATTTTAATGGATAAAGTCCGTATAAT
>NZ_JAESMM010000027.1:0-80620 GCF_017893165.1 Staphylococcus sp. GDX8P54P | reverse complement strand
AATATATATTGGCAGTAGTTGACTGAAATAAAAGTGCACCCTATAAAGTCAGAATTTAATTCCAATTTTTAGAGTGCACATCAATTTAAAAACACATTTACTGTCTTTTTATTTTTTATATAACCATTCATCAGAACGATATTTTTCTTCTAATTCTTTTACTTCTTCCATTTGCTTATCAGATAAAATAAGTGGTTTAAATTCAATATTTAATCCTTTTTTAAAGCCTTCTTCAAATGCTTTTTCCATTTCCTCAATTGTTATATGTCTATCAGCAATATCGTTGATTGCCACTGCTTTATCTACAAATGCTTTTTTCATTTTATCTTTAAGACGATCATTTTTAAAAGTGAACATGTCGAAAAGTTCATCAACATCAACATCTTGTAATAAAGAACCATGCTGTAAAATGACGCCTTTTTGTCTAGTTTGAGCACTTCCTGCAATTTTTCTACCCTCAACAACTAATTCATACCAACTTGGCGCGTCAAAACATACGGCACTTCTTGGTTGTTTTAATTTTTCTCGTTCTTCTTTTGAACGCGGAATCGCAAAATATGCTTCAAATCCTAGTAATTTAAATCCTTCAAGTAACCCTTCAGAAATAACACGATACGCTTCAGTTACAGTAGAAGGCATATTAGGATGTTCTTCTGACACAATAACACTATATGTTAATTCTTTATCATGAAGTACACCTCTACCACCCGTTTGTCTTCGAACTAACCCGAATCCTTTTTCTTTTACTTTATCAATGTCGATTTCTTTTTTTAATCTTTGAAAATATCCCACTGATAATGTTGCGGGATTCCAAGTGTAAAATCTAACAACAGGATCGATTTCCCCTCTTGATACAAAGTTTAAAAGCGCTTCATCCATTGCCATATTATAATATGGATCGTGACTTCCTGTATTTATAAAATTCCATGTCTCTGTCATAAAACAAACTCCAATCACAATATATAATTAACTAAAGAAAATATTAAATTTTACATATAAAACTTTGATAAAAATAGCTAATAAAAAATTTTGATAAATTTAGCTAACAGTCTTATAATTATAATATCGGTTAATTAGGGAGGATGCAATATGAATGTATCTTTGATTATAGCTTTAGCTATTATAGTCATTATTATTTTATATATGCTTGGAAATTGGTTTATGAATAAACGAGCAGTAACTGAACTTGAGCAAAATGAATTTCATAAAGGTTTAAGAAAAGCTCAAGTGATTGATGTTCGTGAAAAAGTAGACTATGATTACGGCCATATAAACGGCGCTCGTAACATTCCAATATCAATGTTTAGTCAAAGATATCAAGGTTTACGTAAAGATCAACCAATTTATCTTTGTGATGCAAATGGTGTTGCAGGTTATCGTGCAGCCCGTATTCTAAAAAAGAATGGCTATAAAGATATTTATATGTTAAAAGGCGGATACAAAAAATGGACTGGTAAGATTAAAACAAAAAAATAATCGTATGTCTGTTATGAACTCTTAAAGATAAAATCTTTAAGAGTTTTTTTACGCCTTTAATGCAACACATCTATGCGTATTATAATAATATCTCTTAAATTGTGTTAACAATACGTATAATTTCAAAGTACAAATCTATGTATATAAATAGTCCCTATAACCATTTATAAGGTTACAGGGACAAGAAATGAATATTATTCTTTTTCTTCGTGAAGGTTTTCAAATTTCAATACAGGCTTACGTGCAGCAGTAGTTTCATCTAATCTATCAATGATTGTACTGTGTGGTGCTTCTAAGACTGTATCAGGTTCATTTTTAGCTTCTTCAGCAATTTGGATCATTGAATCAATAAAGTAATCTAATGTTTCTTTAGATTCTGTCTCAGTTGGTTCAATCATCATACCTTCCTCTACATTTAGTGGGAAGTAAATTGTTGGTGGATGTACACCGAAGTCTAATAAACGTTTAGCCATATCTAAAGTACGAACACCATGTTCTTTTTGTTTTGATCCACTTAATACGAATTCATGTTTACAATATTGTTCATATGGAATTTCGTAGTGGTCTTTTAAGCTAGCTTTAATATAGTTAGCATTTAGAACTGCTGCTTCAGAAACCTCTCTTAAACCTTCTGCACCCATTGTTCTAATATATGTGTATGCTCTTAAATAGATACCAAAGTTACCATAGAATGGTTTAACTCTTCCGATAGAGTTTTTAATATCATTATCATATTTAAATGTATCTCCATCTTTGATTACCATTGGTTTTGGTAAATAACTAGCTAATTCTTTTTTTACACCAACTGGTCCTGAACCAGGGCCACCGCCACCGTGAGGGCCAGTGAATGTTTTGTGTAAGTTTAAGTGTACTGCGTCAAATCCCATGTCTCCTGGACGTACTTTATCCATGATGGCATTTAAGTTTGCACCATCATAGTATAATAATCCGCCAGCTTCATGCACAATTTCTCGGATTTCCATGATGTTTTTCTCGAAAATACCTAGTGTATTTGGGTTTGTTAACATGATCGCAGCAGTGTTTTCGTTAACAACACGTTTTAAGTCTTCGATATCAACTTCGCCACGTTCATTTGATTTAACAGTAACAGCTTTAAATCCAGCAAATGACGCAGATGCAGGGTTTGTACCGTGTGCTGAGTCAGGAACAATTACTTCATCACGGTGACCTTCACCATTATCTAAATGGTATGCTTTGAAAATCATTAAAGCCGTCCATTCACCATGGGCACCTGCAGCTGGTTGTAATGTCACTTCATCCATACCAGTAATTTCTTTAAGTTCTTCTTGTAAACTGTATACAACTTCTAAAGAACCTTGAACTTGATCTTCTTCTTGTAATGGATGTGATTCAGCAAATCCAGGAATACGAGCTACTTTCTCGTTGATTTTTGGATTATATTTCATAGTACATGATCCTAATGGATAGAAACCTGAATCAACACCGAAGTTTTTATTAGATAATTCAGTATAGTGACGTACTAAATCTAATTCAGCAACTTCAGGGAATTCCGCTTTGTTTTTACGGATAAATTTATCGTCAAGAATACTCTCAACTGAATCTGTTTTAATATCGCTTTGAGGTAATGAGTATGCATATCTACCTGCTCTTGATCTTTCAAAAATTAATGGACTTGATTTACTTACTACCATTTAGCTCACCAGCTTTCTTAACAAATGTATCAATTTCATCTTTAGTTCTTAATTCAGTAACAGCAATTAGCATATGGTTTTCGAAGTCTGTTGAAGCTTCTCCTAAGTCAAAGCCTCCAATGAAACCTTCCTCAGCTAGCTTTTTATTTATATCTTTGATTGGTTGGTCGAATTTAACAACAAATTCATTGAATGAAGTACCATCAAGAACTTCAAAACCGTTGTCTTTAAATTGTTTTTTAGCATAATTTGCGTGTTCTAAGTTTTGAACTGCAATATCATAAATACCTTGTTTACCAAGTGCTGACATAGCAATTGATGATGCAAGTGCGTTTAAGGCTTGGTTAGAACAAATATTTGAAGTAGCTTTATCACGACGGATATGTTGTTCACGAGCTTGTAAAGTAAGAACAAATCCGCGGTTACCTTCATCATCTTGAGTTTGTCCTACTAATCTACCAGGAACTTTACGCATTAATTTCTTAGTTGTAGCAAAGTAACCACAATGAGGTCCACCAAATTGTGTTGGGATACCAAATGGTTGTGTGTCTCCGACTACGATATCTGCTCCGAATGAACCTGGAGGTGTTAATAATCCTAAAGCTAATGGATTAGCATAAACGATAAATAATGCTTTTTTACCTTCGATAAATGATTGGATTTTTTCTAAATCTTCAATTGAACCATAGAAGTTTGGATATTGAACTGCAACAGCTGCAGTTTCATCATCTACTGCTTGTTCTAATTTTTCTAAGTCTGTAATTGTACCATCTAAGTCAACTTCTACAATTTCAAATTCTTCTCTAACTTTAACGTAAGTTTTTAGTACTTGAAGTGCTTGATAATGAAGTCCTTTAGAAACTACGATTTTATTTTTCTTAGTGTGATTAAATGCTAAGATACAAGCCTCAGCAAAACTTGTGATGCCGTCATACATAGATGAGTTTGCTACATCCATATCTGTTAATTCACAAATTAATGTTTGGAATTCAAAAATAGCTTGTAACTCACCTTGAGATATTTCAGGTTGATATGGCGTATAAGCTGTATAGAATTCTGAACGAGAAATCATAGCATCTACAACTGCTGGAGCATAGTGATCATACACACCTGCACCTAAGAAAGACGTATGAGTTTCTTTAGTTACGTTTTTATTAGCAATTGTATTCAATCTTCTTAAAAGTGAAGTTTCAGCTTCACCACTAGCAATATTTAAGTCTCTATTTAATAAGATATCCTCTGGCACATCTCCAAATAATTCATTAATTGAACTAGCACCAATTTTCTCTAACATTTCTTTTTTATCTTTTTCTGTTAATGGTATATAACGATGACTCACAATACACACCCCTTAATTATTTTTCAATTTGGTTTTTCTTAACAATTTTAGCTTTGAGTTGTCTTTTACGTACTTGAACTAATAGTTCACGACCCATTTCAAACTCGTCTCGCTTAATGATTGCCATTGCGATAGATTTACCTGAAGATGGTGCTTGTGTACCTGAAGTAACTTCACCAATTTCATTACCGTCAAGGTCTAATACTGGATAGCCTGTTCTAGCAATACCTTTATCAAGTAATTCTAAACCAACAGTTCTACGTTCTGAACCATTTTCTTTTTGGTCTTTTAATACTGATTTACCAATGAAATCTTCTTCGATTAATGGTTTAGCAGCAAAGGCAATTCCGCCTTCATAAGGTGTAATAGATTCAGTTAAATCTTGACCATGTAAAGGTAAGCCAGCTTCTAATCTTAAAGTATCTCGTGCACCAAGACCACATGGTACTACTTTATGTTCAATAAAGCCGTTCCAAATATCTACAGTATCTTTAGCATCACAGTAGATTTCGAACCCGTCTTCACCTGTATAACCAGATTGAGATAAAATAACATTTTTTCCAAATAGAGTAACATTTTGTTGGAAATCAAATGGTTTCATTTCACTTACATCAATATCGACTAATTCACTAACTAAATCTCTTGCTTTAGGTCCTTGAACTGCTAATTGACCAAATTGATCAGAAACATTTGACACTTCAACATCAAAGTTAGGTGCATGTTTTTCAACCCAAGCAAAGTCTTTATCTGTGTTAGCAGCATTAACGATTAATAAATAATCATTATCGCCAACTTTATATGTTACTAAATCATCAATAATACCACCCTCTTCATTACATAAAGCAGTATATTGAGCTTTAGTGTCAGTTAGGTTATTAGTATCGTTTGAAAGTAAGTATTGGACAAATTTACTAGCATCATTGCCTTTAATAGAGATTTCTCCCATGTGGCTTACATCGAACATACCTATTTCATATCTAACTGCGTTATGTTCTTCTTTGATACTTGTAAATTGAACAGGCATTGCCCATCCACCGAATTCTACAATTTTTGCACCACTATCTACATAATTTTGATACAATGGTGTTTTTTTTAATTCGCTTGTCATTAGAAAACCCCCTATATTTTTTATAAAAAACAGAGTAGCAAATAGCTACCCTGTTTATACACTTAATCCAGGAATGCGTAACAGTATTATCCTTTTGCCTGAGAGTTTAGTAGTTAACTTGCACCTTCGGCGATAAAAATGATGATACTTTAAATTAAGTAAAATATTTTTATTCTCTCTAATACTGATCAACCGCAAGATAGATAATTTATAATATCATTATAAATTTCTTTGATTGTTTTATCACTATTCACTTTCATGAATGCGATTTCATTATATCTTGAAATCCTTGATAAATACAAGTTATTTAACTGTTTTTTAGATTTATCAATTGCATTTGGTCTATGTTTATCGTTCAAAACTCTTTTGAAGATAATATCTATGTCACAATCTAGCCAAAAAATGTATTTATACTGTTTTAAATAATTTAATGATTTAGAGTATTCGATAATACCACCACCAGTAGCAATGACATCATATTTTTGTGTACATTCCGATAAATATTTATACTCTAATTCTCTAAATCCTATTTCTCCGACATCTTTAAAAATGTCAGGTATTGTTTTATTTTCTCTGATTTCAATGTAAATATCTAAATCTATGAAACTCAATTGTTCCTCTAAGGATAAATATTCTCCTATAGTGCTTTTACCTGTACCCATAAAGCCAATAAGTATTATTGGTGAATTTTTCTTATTCAATAGCCTCACCTTTTGTCAAATAGTTGATTAATTTTTTGGTCATAAAAACTACTCATGTTATGAATTGTCTTCAATTTTAAACTATATTGAGTTGTATAAAAAGTGATGACAGACAAATAAATAATAAAAATTAGCAAAGTGTAAGTGCTCATGAATCCACTAAACTTATATAAAGAGTGTTTTGTCATAATAATTCACCTCATTTCCAATTCTTAAAATTACTTCTATAATTCCTCGTTGCCTAGATATAAAATTCGCGTCTAGTACATTATTTAAGAGCGTGATATTTCCTTTACTATTGCTTTCAAAAATAATCTTATGATTGTGGAACTTAATATAGTCATTTTGATGTTGTCGTTGAATCATAATAGTATGATTGTTTATCAATTTCATAGTAATTGTTTTAGAATTAGTCATTTTATTTAGGTCTACTTGAAAAAAAGAATATTCTGACTGATCAAATTCATAAGCGTTAATTAAATATGTATCGGTTAAACGAATTAAATTTGGCATTACAGTTAAAATGAGGATCGTAATGAATAAAGAAATAAGCATTTCAATAAATGTAAAACCTTTAATTACTAAGTCGGATGCAAACTTTTCTCTTTGCTGAATTATTGTTATTACATATCGTATTTTTGTAAAGTTTAATTTCATATTTCCCTATGTTAATTCCTTTTTTGAGTTCATTATGGCTGTAATATTTATGACTAGTCATGATTGCTTGTTTCATATCTAGCATATCGTATTGGTTTCGCAAATTGACATTGAATTGTTGTAATAGTGGCAAAAAAGTTAAAGTAATGACTGACATCACCATAAAACTAAATAAACTATCAATTAATAGACTTCCTTTAACTTGATAATTTGACAAAACGTATCCTTCCTTTATCTATATGGAAAATTATTCTGTAAAAGTGTGTTTTATATTTTAAAATAATTGATCCAAAATGATTTATTTTCCCTTCATTATTAAATGTGAGTGTTTGTACTTTTGCAACAGAGATTATCTTTGTTCCAAATAAACTTAATGTATATTTTTTTCCGTTCTGTTCTATCACTTTCATTTCTGAAGCATTCTTATTAAGCACTAATGTGATAGATTGATTTTCGGCAATTGCTTTTGATTTAAGATATTCAAATTGAGCAATAATATTATTGATTTTTAATCTACTCTCAAATAAATTTAAATGATTTGTTTTATAAATATATGGGGAATTGTTTAAGAAAATGATTAAAATAATTAAAGTGAGTAATGTTTCAAGTAGTGTAAATCCAGGCAATTTATTAATTCGCAATTGCCTCACCATTTGATATAGCAATAGTTTCTCCAGAGCGACATTGTTTTTGTCCGTCTTTTATTAAACCTTCTGCAACAAGTTCATTTATGTTAGTTGGGGCACGATTATGCTTTAGAGTATAGTCTTCTATCTGACTATTTACCATTTTTACTTGTGCCTCACAGCCTGTGGACTGTATATGAGCAGTTTGTTTAGCAATATTGGGAATGATTAATATTAATAGAACGCTAATAATGAGCAATACTAATAACATTTCAATAAGTGTAAAGGCTTTTAACTTCTTCATATTTTTAACGGTTCTCTTCATATAAAACTCCTTATTATTTAATATTTTGCATTAATTGAAACATAGGTAGCATTATAACTAAATATAAACTAACAATGAATATGCCTAAGAATAGAAAAATAATGGGTTGAATCACTTTAGTATGTTGAACAGATTTTTCCTGAAATCGGTTAATGAGTATAGTTGCGTATATTTTTAGTTCAACATCTAATTTGCCACTTTTTTCTCCTTGCTGTATAAATTTAATCAAGTCATCTTGAAAGCAAGGCATCATAGCCAGGCTATTTGCCAAAGAAAGGCCATTATTAGTTTTATCCATTAGAAAATCTCCTAGATAAGTTAAATAGTCATTCTCTTTTTGAGCTAAGTAAGTTGTAACGATGTCCTGTAAACTCACACCGTTCTTATAAAATAAGCTTAAATCATTAGAGAGTTGATACGTTTTAAAAATTTTATAATAATTGTTGATTAATGGTAATGACGATAAAATAAGTACTTTTTTTGAGGTATTCAAGCGAAATAGAATGATGATGAACGTTGAAATCGTTATAAGTAAGATGATGAAACTTATAAAGATAATTGTTGGTAAAGAGGTAATCATAGATGTTAAAAATTTTTGATAGAATGATAAATTAACATCCATAGATACGTATAATTGTTCAAATTGAGGGATTACAGTATAATTCAAAACAATAATCATGCACATGAAAACGGTGCATAATAACAATGGATATTGAACAGCTTTAATCACTTTTTGTTTTGCAGATAAGTTTGTTTTCATATATTTTATAGACTCTTCTAAAGCATCTTCTAGAGTTCCATATTTTTGTGAAAAATATACTTGAGTGGTGATTGAATTAGGATAACCTATTAATTGTAAAATATCATAGCATGTTTTACCTGTTTTAATAGATGTCATAATTTTATTATTTAATTCTTTATCTCTGTATTTAAAATATAAATTGATAAATTCAAAACTTTCAAGTAATGTAAACCCACTTTTTAATAAGTTCGTCAGCGTTTCTAGTAAATGTATCATTTGAGCACTAGTTAAATTCTTTGATGGAAAATTAAAAATATTTGTTTGCAGTATCTTCACAAATCGTTCCCTCTTTGGATAATAAATTTAATTGATGTTCTAAATTATTAAAATTATGCGGTAAAGTTTGTTTATGATAAAAAAAATATTCAATTTGATGCCTATCAATCGTTTCACAAATCAGACGTCGTTCGTTCTGTGTTGTTGTAATTAACCTTTGATTTGAAATGATATTGATAGATTGCGTTAATTCTTGTTTTGAAATTCCCATTTCAATTAACCTTAATAGAGCGCCTTTGCAATTAGCAGAATGCATTGTCGATAGAACAAGGTGCCCGCTTAAACTTGCTTGAATTACACATTTAGCTACTTCAGCATCGCGTATTTCCCCTATTAAAATTATATCTGGATCACATCTCAATATTGCTTTGAATGAACTAACATAATCAATTCCTGCTTTTTTATTGATAGATACTTGAGTAATGCCTTTAAGTAATTGTTCTACCGGGTTTTCAATAGTGATGACGTTCAAATTTAGCTCTTTGTAAGCGTGTAGCACCATCTGATACATCAATGTACTTTTACCAGATCCTGTTGGACCAGTGAATAAAATTAAACCTTGCTTTTTATTTACTAAATGCTTAAAATCTTCAAACGCTTTATATTCTTTCTTAGCTTTAAAATATTGAGGAATTATCCTTATTACACAGCTTTCTAGCCCTAATGATAATGGTAAAGTTGAAATTCTTAAATAGTATGTAGATTTAGCTTGATAAGTATATCGACCACTTTGAGCAATTTGTTGTGAAGAAACATCTAAGCCAGATCTGAATTTCATAAATACGAGTAATTTTTGGTATACATCTAAGTTAAAGGTTTCATATAGTTCAAGAGAGTCATTAATTCTAAACTTAATATGTACTTCATCTACTGAAGGGATGAAATGTATATCACTCGCATTTTTTGAAATGGCCTTATTTACAATTTCTCTGAATAGTAACTTCAAAAAAATACCTCCTACATATATAAACGTAGGAGGAAAAGAAATTACTTTATTTTATTGTCCATCTAAAAATGGATTTAACTGTTCATCATCCACAGTTGTATACGGACCATGACCAGGGAATAATGGCAAATCACCTTCTAATTCAAATAATTTATCTTTAATTGAATCAACAAGTGTTTCATAATCGCCACGATATAAATCTGTACGTCCAATTCCATTATTGAACAAAGTATCACCAACTACTGCGAATTCCTTAAACACATACGTCAAACTTCCTGGAGAATGACCAGGTGTATGAAGTACATTAAATTCAAAATCAGCAATGTTATGTTTGCCTTCGTCTAATGCTAATGGTTTGGCTTCGCTAGTGATTAAAGGCATACCATACTGTTTGAATTTAGCAGAACCATTTTTTTCAGAATCAGTCAGAAAACTGAATTCTTCTTTATGCATGTATAATGGAACATTATATTTATTAATTACTTCATCTAAAGCTGCAATATGATCAAAGTGCGCATGTGTTAATAAAATTGCTTTTAATGGTTTGTTAATTTGATTTAATTTTTTAAAGATTTTATCTGATTCACCAGCCGGATCAATTAAAATAACACTGTCTTCATTTTCGACAAAGTACGCATTAGTATCTACTAGTCCTAAACTCAAGCTTGAGATTCTCATATTATTCTCCTTGTTTATCGATATGTTTCTGCACAGACTTTAATTTATCGTTCATTTTACGTGTTTTGTCTCGTCTATCGTCTATTCGCAAGTTTGTGCAAACTCTATCTATACCTTTGCTGAATGGTAATTCATGAATTGCTTGTACTACTTCAAACAAGTCTTTTAGATCACCTTCAATAAGTGTATTCATAGGTGTTAATTGATAATCAATTTTACCTTCTTGCTTAAATGATTCAAGCTTCATTTGTATTTCTGCAATATATTTACTAACACTTGGACCTTCAGTTCCAACTGGAATAATAACAACATCGACAATTGCCATTATTTAACACCATCCTTTTCTAGTATATATGTTTTAATAAGTCCTGCTGCACCAGTGATGCCAGCGTCGTTACCTAGTTGTGCTTGTACAATTTCTGTATCCTTCTGAGCAGGAGTGAATGTTAAGTTGTGATACTCTGTTTTAATATTTTCAATTAAAATTAATCCAGCAGTAGACATACCACCACCTAAAACAATATATTTTGGATTACTTGTTGCGCTAATAATACTACATAAGTATGCAATATGATTTGCAACTTTTTCAGTAATAAAAATACAGAATTGGTCTCCTGCTTTAGCCGCATCAAATACAGCTTTAGCTGTCACTTTATTTTCTTTAATTAACGGTAATATTGATGATTTAAATGTTAATTTAGGATAATAAAAATCAATTAAATTAACAACACCCGTAGCTGAGGCAACGGTCTCTATACAACCAGATTTACCACAATTGCAATTAAAGCGTTGGTCAAAATCAGTTCGGATATGACCTATTTCTGCGCCAGAACCATTATGACCATGTACAAGTTCACCGTTTGAGATAATACCGCCACCTAAACCTGTACCTAAAGTGATTGCAACGACGTCATCAGCACCTTGACCTGCACCTTTATGCTTTTCTCCTAAGGCTGCTACGTTAGCATCATTATCTACATAAACTGGACAGTTAACAAATTCACTAAATATTTGACGAACATTAACATTTCCAGGCCAATGTAAATTGACTGCCCCATTAACAATACCTGTTTCGAAATCAACAGGACCAGGCACACCTATCCCGACACCGATCACATCATCGATACTTAATTGATGTGTTGCAAGTGTTTCTATAAATGAATCATAGATATTCTTTAATAAGGTTTTACCCGTATGATCAGACGTATCTGTTTTGATTGACCATTTGTGTAGTTGCTCAAGCTCACCGTCGAATATACCAAGTTTACAAGTTGTCCCACCAATATCAGCTGCTAAAATAATATTTTTCATTTATGCTCATTCCTTCTTTGGTTAATTAGTAAAATACATTTTAGATATTCATCTTTAGATAATAATTCGTAATGATGTAATGATTTGATTTCTTGTAACATCATTTCATACATATCGTTTGGATTTTTAAAATAAATTATAAAACCATAACGTTTCAGAAGTTGTAATACATCATAGAAATTATTAATTTCTCGATTCATTTGTCTTTTCCAACTCTTTTTTTAAATTTTTATAATTATTATTATTAGAATCAATAGCTAGAGCTTTTTTTACATAAGTGAGTGCTTTTTCATTATCATCAAGCGCTCTATTAGCTATTGCCAATTCATAATTTAAAAGACCGGAATTAGGATGATTTTTTAGTCCGCGTTCCCAATCTGCCATTCCTTCTGCTCTTGAACTTGTTGTAGCTGTTATTAATCCTTTTAAATAATAAGTTCGATCATCATCATAACCTTTATCAATCGTATGATTAACGATTGAACTAGCCTCTTTATAGTCATAATCTAAGATGGCATCTTCGATTAATTTATCATATATATTTTGTTCTTTAATAGTAAAAATTCTTACTTGTAAAGCTACAAATAAAACAAGTAATATAATTAAGAAAACCCAAAATAAATTTCGATTTGTCCAAAAATAATAGCCAATTAAGGTAATTAAAACGCCACCAATAAATCCGCCTAGATGTGCCATTATATTAATATTAGACATAAATAATGATAAGACTATCAACACTAATAAGGCGATTAACATTTGGCCAATTACCTTTCGAGTAAACGTCTTACTAACAAACATCATCGCGAAAATAGCGCCTATTAGACCAAAAATTGCGCCACTCGCTCCAACTGAAACAGTATGAATATTAAATGATAGGGATATAAAATTACCAAGTAAACCAGAAATTATATATATACCTAACATTTTCAATGGACCAACGATTGATTCAACAATTTTCCCGAAAATAAATAATGACAACATATTCATTAAAATATGTTCAAAATTAAAATGTAAAAACATGGAGGTAATCAGTCGATACCATTCGCCATGAACGACATTAAAGTGTACTAAACCACCTAAATCTAATAATTTAACGTCTGAAAAATGGTTTAAATAGAGTATCATAATTAACCATATCAATACATTGACTGTGATTAAGCCGTATGTCATTGGGGTGAAACGTAACATATGTTTATCAATTGGATTATTTGATAATACGCGCCTTTTATAATAAGTAGAAAGCTTGTTATCTTTTTTGAATAATAACTTAGTTAATAAGTGATGATGAATCAATTTGTGTAAATCATTGTTATTAGCGATGCGTAGACACTCTATTTTAATTGGACTAGATTTAGCAAATTCATCATACTGAAATGCTTGTTCAGTAAAATAATAGTATTTAATGTTTTTTAGTTTGCAATTAAGCTCATTTTCAAATTGCTTGTAATTATCAATCATTTTCGCTTTATCAAACTGAATTTCTTGGTTAGAGACGATCTCTTTTCTAAATATCGCTAGCGTATTCTTTTTTTTATGTATTAGCCAGACTTCACTATCATTTTTATCAATATTAACAAGGTCAAAGTTATAATATTTAATAAAATAATAGATAGACTTCCAGAAGTATTTTTCTGTATCCATTAATTCCTCCAAATATAATTAAGTATTAAAGATGATTAGTTCGTCAACAGGTTGGTCATGAGACTCAATATCGAACTGTGATAGTTGCAAGTCATAGAGTAAGCTAACAGTACTAGCTTCAGACTGACTTAAAAACCGATCATAATATCCCCCACCATAGCCTATACGATAGCCATCATTTCTAAATGCTACACCAGGAACAACTATCAAATCTAGGTTATCAGTGATTTCAGTATCTTCATTAACATATAATAAGCCTTTTTCATCTTTTTCAAGACTATTAAAAGATAATATTTCTTTAAAATTCATTTCTTTCAACTTATAGTTTGTGTCAGGAACGAAGACATGTTTATTATCAGCTAACATCGATTCGATAATTGGGTATGTATCAACCTCATGAGGCATAGATAAGACAATACCTATTCTATTAGCATTTTTATATAATTGACTATTAATCAATTGATCTTTTAACCAAGTGTCTGCTTGTTGTTTGTGTTCTTTGTTTAATTGTTTCATTCGAGATAATATATCTTTTCTAATCTCTTTTTTACTCATAAAATCCCCACCCTTTTAACACTATATATATTATAACGTTATTAAAAGGTGATGTCATTTAGATGAAATAAAAAAGGAGGTAGACGGCATTCTTATGAATGATTGTCTTGCCTCCTTAAAGTAATAAAAGCTGATAAAAACTCTAAACAAGTTCTTATCAGCTTAGTTAGCTACTACAAATTTGCATTGTAGCTTTAAATTATTTTTATAAAGCTTTAGTTAGCTATTATTTAGTTTCACGGTGTAAAGTGTGTTTATTATCACGTGAACAATATTTTTTCATTTCAACACGTTCAGGATTAGTTCTTTTGTTTTTAGTAGAAATATAGTTTCTATCTCCACATTCTGTACAAGCTAATGTTACATTTACGCGCATGTTAAATCCTCCTTACCTTTTCTAAATACGACTTTATTATCATACCACTTAGTACAATAATTGAAAAGTATTATTTTTTATACATTAATAATTTCAATCAATTAAAAGTGAATGGGTTACTTTTTATCATCAAAATAATAATTAATGACGTCTCTACCTAAATCTCCGCCATTTAACCATGGTGGTGGAACGGGTTGATTCGTGTATACAATTGAAAATGATAGCTTAGGATTTTTGATTGGTGCATAACCTATATAAGTTGAATTAACTCTTGATTCACCATCTTGGAATACTTCGGCAGTACCAGTTTTCCCTGCAGAAGGTACTTTTGTTTTGTGGAAACTTGAATAGCCTGTTCCATCTTTTTCATTGAATGCCATTTCAAATCCTTTTTGTACTTCTTTAATTTCATCTTCTGAATTATTTACTTTGTTTAAGACATTACCTTTAATTTTTTGTTTAACTGGACCGATGTCATCACTATTTGTAGCATCATGAATGGCCAAACCTATATGTGGTTGGATTCTATATCCATCATTTGCAATTGTAGAAACGTATTGTGATAACTGGATTGGACTATACGTATCATATTGTCCAATTGACAAATCAAGGTAATTTCCTGAATTATTGGTTAAGGGTTCAATTTGACCTATTGTTTCATTCGGTAAATCAATACCTGTCTTAACACCTAATCCAACTTGGTTTAGCCCTTTTCTTAACTTCTGACCAGCTTCCCTTATATCTGATGGTAAGCCCATACCACTATAATAAGGATCACCAGCTAATTTCAGTGCGGTTTTAAACATATAAACGTTAGATGAATGCATTAAAGCCTCTTTATCATTAATTCTAACTTTATCATTTTTATTAAAGTATGAACGCTTAGTTAATCCGCCTTTGAAATGCAATGGCTCATCTATCATTTCTTCGCCTACTTTTATAGCGTTATTTTGATATCCTGCTAGTAAAGTTCCACCTTTGACAGAAGATCCAACTGCAAATTGGCCGGTAAAGTTACCTAAATCATAATCAGTAAGATTACCATTTTTATCAATCTGTTTTCCTGCCATTGCTAAAATATCACCATTTTTAGGATTTTGGACCACAATTAGCGCATTATCCATATCTTTAGCACCTTGGCTACGTAATGTTTTAATTTGATTTTCTAATAATGATTCAACTTTTTTCTGTAAATCTATATCGATTGTTAATTGTAAATCATCACCTCTAGATCCAGGATTGATGACTTCAGAATTGATAACTTTTCCAGATTTATCAGTTGTATATTTCATTTCTTTCTTTTTACCACGTAAAATATCTTCATATTGATACTCTAAATAAGATTTGCCGACTCTGTCATTTCTAGAATAGCCTTTAGCTAAATATTGTTCAGTTAATTCTTTAGGAATACCTTCACTCGACGTAGAGACGCTTCCAAATATACTTCTCAAAGTATCTCCATATGGATAGCGACGATCCCAATCCATTGTTGTATTGACACCTGGAAGATTATCTAACTGTTGTGATACTGCAGCATATTCTTTTTCACTTACATCTTCGTTTTTAATTGTTTGTGGATTCATTGTAGAACCAGCAGCCATTTCACGATAAATTGCTAAAACCTGTAAGTCTTTTTTTGATAAACTCTCAATTTGTTTATCGCCGACTTTCTTATATAACTGTTTATCATATTGATCTTGAGAGATACTGCCTTCATTTAGCATCGACATTTCTTTTTTCATCAATGTATCAACTTCATCAGGATGTTTCTGAATCCAAAAATCTTGTTTATCTCTTTCAGTGATTTTATTTGTCTTCATAGAAATTAAAGATGACAATTTTTTAGCAGTATCTAACATATCTTTTTGACTTGTTTTTCGAGATCTAGTGTATGTAATCGTTAGTTTAGATGCGTTATCTACTAAGACTTTTCCATTTCTATCTAGAATTCGCCCTCTAGGTACGGATTCATTTACAGTTATGTTCTCGTCATTTTTAACTAATTGACTGTAATGTGAACCTTGTGCAATCTGTAAATATCCTAATCTTAAAACTATAATTCCAAATATAACTATAATAGCACCAAATACGAAGCTAATTCGTTTATTCATTGTGTGCTTTATTTTTTCATCATTTGACTTTTCTTTTAATCTTTTAAGCAAGATAACCTACCTCAATTATTAAACATGTTTACTCATAAATGATATATGAAAATGAGACATATTACCATCATTTTCATAAAAAAAGTGGCCTCATAAAGAGACCACTTGCTAAATTGAAAAAGCAGAATTATTTTGTTGCATTATATAATTCGTCAACTTTTTCCCAGTTAACAACATTCCAGAAAGCACTGATATAATCTGGACGTTTGTTTTGATATTTAAGGTAATAAGCGTGTTCCCAAACATCTAAGCCTAAGATAGGTGTTTTACCTTCAGTTAATGGGTTATCTTGGTTTGGTGTAGTAACAATTTCTAATTGACCATTATTAACTACTAACCAAGCCCAACCTGAACCGAAACGAGCTGCTGCTTTATCAGCAAATTCTTTTTTGAATTCGTCTAAAGAGCCCCATTGTTCTTTAATTTTATCAACAACAGTACCTTTTTCTTCAGAATTAGGAGTTAATAATTCCCAGAATAATGAGTGATTTAAGTGTCCGCCACCATTATTACGAACAGCTGTTTGAATATCTTCAGGTACACTATCTAAGTTAGCAACAATTTCTTCAATTGATTTAGATTCAAAATCTGTACCCTCAACTGCAGAATTTAATTTAGTAACATAAGTGTTGTGGTGTTTGTCATGATGGATTTCCATAGTTTGTTTGTCAATGTGTGGTTCTAATGCATCTGCTGCATATGGTAAATTTGGTAATTCAAAAGCCATATTTAATCATCCTCCTAAAAATTCGTTACATTTATAATAACAAGTTATTAACAAAGCAACAAAATATTTGCTTGCAACTAATATTAATACGCTTATTATCAACTTACTTATATAATATATCTCAAAAAGGTAGCTTTTAAACATAATACGAGTCAATATTTCGTCATTTTTAAATAAATCCTACTTTTGGCCTATATTTCAACTGGTTTTCCACTTAAATAGATTAAAAAAGCGGAGTGGACAGAATTGTTTTCAATTCGTCGTCCACTCCCGGCTTGCTTAGTTTATAGAATGTATTAATTTAAAATTTATTTTGATTTTTGACATGCTTCACATACACCATAAACTTCTAACTTATGCGTATGAATATCAACATTTGGTAAATAAGATTTAATTTGATCGATTGGGCAATAGTCAATAACTTTAGTGTCACCACAATTTTCACAAATAAAATGATGATGATGATGATTCATGCAAGCAATTCTAAATTTCATTTCTCCATCTAATTCAGTACTTTCAATAATTTTCAAATCTTTAAATAAGTGTAAGTTACGGTAAATAGTATCAAAAGATATGCCTGGGTAATCTTTGTCTAATTGTTTTTGTATATGCTTAGCATTGATATATTTATCTTCATTAACAAAAATATTTATCATATCTTCACGTTTTTTTGTATATTTCAAACCGTTATCTTTTAAAATTTTAATTGCATCATTTGTATTCATAAGTTATTTCCCCTTTTTAAGTCTTACGGTTGATTTTTGGAATAACATTGTAAGTCCTAATAATAAAACTAATAGTACTACAATAACACCACCAGGTGAAATATTCATATAAAATGCAAGTATAAGTCCTAATATTACTGAGAATTCACCAATTATAACACTTAAAATGATTAATTGTTTGAAACCTTTAGTAATTCGCATAGCTATAGCAATTGGTAATGTTATTAAAGCACTGACTAATAAAATCCCAACAACTCTCATTGAAGCCGAGATAACCATAGCAACAATAACTATAAATAGGAATTGAATCCATTTGGGAATATTTATAACTTTGCTATATTCTTCATCAAATGAAAGAATAAATAGTTCTTTATAGAATAATACGATGAATAACACGACAACTATAGCAATAACGACAACCGTTAATAAATCGCTAAGACTTACTGCACTTATTGAACCAAATAATAAGCCTACGATCTCTTGGTTAAATCCGTCAGCAAGAGAGATGAAAATGGCGCTGAGCGCTATCCCAGCACTCATAATAATAGGAATAGCAATCTCTTGATAATTAGAGTATGATGTTCTTAACTTTTCGATTAGTATTGCACCTATTATGGCAAATAATATTCCAAACCACATTGGATTGATAATAGCGAGTGCAGGTGATAAAGTCAATACAAACATACCAAAGGAAATGCCGCCTAATGTGACGTGACTTAATGCGTCTGCAATCAAAGATAATCTTCTTACAACAATAAAAGCACCAATCAAAGGTGCAATAAACCCTATTAAAATCCCACTAAGTAATGAATATCTCATGAAGTCAAAATTTAATAACGCATCAATCATGGATATCACCACTAACTTGTTTGATAAAACTGTTCATTTTTAAACTCCTAATATATTAAATTTTAAGCTTCGCAACATTCTCTATTATGTTGATGATCTACAAATTTAACGGGATGACCATATATTTTCGAAATTTCAACTTCATCTAACTTTTTAAATTCTTCAGTCGATCCATGGAAATGTAAATGTTTATTTAAGCATGCTACTTCTGTTGCTGTATCTGCTACAACACCAATGTCATGAGTAACTAGTATAATTGTAATGCCCTCATGCTTTAATTGCTCAAGTGTTTCATAGAATTCACTAACATGTTTAGCATCGATACCATTTGTAGGTTCGTCTAATACAAGTACTGAGGGATTAGATATTAATGCCCTAGCAATTAATACACGTTGTTGTTGTCCACCTGAAAGTTCTGCAATATTTTTATTGATAAGATGTTGAATATTCAATCTCGTTAATACGGTATCAACTAATGCCTCATCCTTTTTATTAAATCTTTGGAATAACTTTTTCGTTTTTGTAAGTCCACTGAGAACAACTTCTTTAACGCTAGCTGGAAATCCAGCATTGAAAGCTGTAGCTTTTTGTGATACATAACTAATTTTTAATTCCGATTGATTTTGCTTCTTATATGATTTGCCATCAATATATATTTCGCCTTTTTGTAAAGGTAGTAATCCTAATATGATTTTAAGTAAAGTTGACTTACCAGCGCCATTTGGGCCGACAATTGCCAAAAATTCACCTTTATTTATGTGAATGTTGATGTTATCTAATACTTGCTTATTTTCAAAATAATAATCTATGTTTTTTAATTCAAATACAGGTTGGCTCATTATTTCACCTCGTTTAATACTATACAATTAAGTTCATATATTGTAAATAGTAATGTTTACGACTTGTTTTTGTTATTTAGAAAAGGGTGATACAAAATTCATTTAGAATTGATTGTACCACCCATATGGCTAACTAGAGCAATGAAGTTTTATTTTTAGAGTTAGTTAGGTATTAAGCAATGACAAAGTATATGCTTAATACTATCGCTAACTACAAATCAGTAAAATCAACTATTGCTGAAGAATTTTATTTTTTAATTCAGAATCGAATTGTTGTGCCTTTAACATTTCAATTTCAAATTTATAAGGTGCTTTCTTATTTTTCTTATCTTCACCGACATAAGGCGTTTCTAAAATTTTAGGAATATCTTTAAAAGCATCATGATGCACTACATAATTAAGTGCATCGAAACCAATGTGTCCGAAACCAATATTTTCATGTCTATCTTTATGCGCACCTTGTTCATTTTTACTGTCATTGACATGAACTACTTTTATTCGGTCTAAACCAATAATTTTATCAAATTCATTTAATACGCCATCAAAATCATCTTTGATATTATACCCTGCATCATGAGTATGACATGTATCAAAACAGATTGATAATCGATCATTATGTGTGACACCATCAATGATTTGAGCAATTTCTTCGAACGTGCGTCCTACTTCAGAACCTTTTCCAGCCATAGTTTCTAATGCAATACGCACATCATTATCATGAGTTAAAACTTCATTTAACCCTTTGATAATTTGTTGAATACCCTTCTCAGCACCCGCACCAACATGGGCACCTGGATGCAGAACGATATCTTTGGCACCAAGTGCTTGTGTTCGTTCTATTTCATTTTGAAGGAAGTCTACACCTAACTGAAAAACTTCGGGCTTTGTAGTGTTTGCAATGTTGATAATGTATGGTGCATGAACCACTAGATTAGATAAACCATATTTATTCATAACTTCGTGGCCTTTTTCAATATTTAGATCTTCAATGCTTTTTCGTCGCGTGTTTTGAGGTGCACCTGTATAAATCATAAATGTTGATTCACCTAATTTATGCGCTTCTTCAGCAGAGCCTTCTAACATTTTTTTCCCACTCATTGATACATGTGATCCAATTAACATGATGTTCACCTAACCTTTTTTATTATTTTTTCGTTGCTGTCTATTTTGTCTCTTACTAAATTGTTTTCTTTCTTGTCTTTTCATTCGTTCAACTTCTTGTTTAAATTTCTTCTTATAACCTGGTTTTACTTTATTTTTAGTCTTACTACGTACTTTATGTTTGACTTCGTTTGTTAAGTGGTCATCTTTTCTTTCACGTTTACGTCGTGTGTTATGCGCTTTAATTGGTGTTAATTCATTATGTTTTACATCAACATTTTCAAAATGGTAGCCTTTATCCTCAATTAACGTAATTAGATTCTCTTCATCAGGACTATAAAGTGTGATTGCTACACCTTTATAGTTACCCCTACCTGTTCTACCAACGCGGTGAGTGAAAAAGTCGATATCTTTAGGTACGTCAAAATTAATAACATGACTAACGCTTTCAATGTCTATACCTCGAGAAGCTAAATCACTTGCGATTACAAATTGAAACTCTAAATTGCGTATACGTTTCATTTGTTGCTTACGTTCTCTTGGTGTTAAACCTCCGTGTATCATGCCAACTTTAATTCCAGCAGCATTGAGTGAATTTGCCAGCTCATCCGCATTATCTCTACTATTACAGAAAACGATACATAAGTATGGATTTAAAATATCGATTAATTGAAGTGTTTTATCTACTTTTTCAGTTCCTTTAGTTGGAATTAAATAGAATTCAATATTTTTTTTATTTTGAGACTTGGAATCCACTTCTACATATTCCGGATTGCTTAGATATTTATTTAAAAATGGTTGTAATGATTTAGGAATCGTAGCACTGAAAACTGCTATATGCGCATTTTCATCTAAGCGTGAAGCAATTAAATCTACATCTTCGATAAGGCCTAAGTCAATCATTAAATCAGCTTCGTCAACAACGAGGTATGATGCCAAATGCGCATGTAAATGCCCACTTTGAGCTAAATCATTAATTCTAGTCGGTGTTCCAATAACTAATTGAGGTTGATTATTAGTTCGTTGTCTATCTTTTTCAATATCTGTACCACCTATAAAAAGGCTTACCTTAACCCCTTGTTTAAAACGAGCTAAATGACTAGCTGCTTGATATAATTGCTGCGCTAATTCTCTAGTTGGCGCTACCACAATAGATTGAGGTTCTTTGTTTTCTTCGTCTATTTTATCCATAAGTGGTAATAAAAATGCATGTGATTTTCCTGTACCTGTTTGAGATTGACCTATTAAATTGACGCCTTTTTTAATTCTTGGAATTATTCTATTTTGTATTTCAGTTGGTTTATCAAATTTTAAGTCTTTAATTGCTTCTATAAGTTTTGAGTCTAAATTAAATAATTCAAATGGGTGAGTTGCCATCGATTTGGCCTCCTTAAAATATTCAGTTGAAGTTGTTTTAGTTCAATTTACATGTAGTTGAATGGATCGGTATTGATATTAGAAGCATCAATTGGAAAATCTATACTTTCATCATATAGCCATTGTTCTAATAATTCTTTAAGTCCCTCTCTCATCACATACTCACTGTAATGATTGATATCTAAAATGGTCATACCATACGTTTGTGCATCAAGTGCATCGTGGTGTTTAACATCTCCAGTTATAAAGATGTCTGCACCTTTGTTAAATGCAAGTGTCTCATAACCAATTCCGGCACCACCGATGATAGCTACGTTTTGGATACGTTTATTCGCATCGCCTGTGTATCGAACACTTGGGATATCAAGTTCATGTTTCACAAATTTTACAAAGTCTGTTAATGACATCGCATCTTCTAAAGTGCCAATTTTGCCAAGACCATAATTTGCTGTTTTAGTCATTTTAATAAAATCATAGACAGGAGTTTCATAAGGATGATTGTCGATAATTGCTTTTTCAGCTAATGCATACTGGCTAGCTTTAATCATGAATTCAATTTTAACTTCATTCACATATTCTATGTTATTCAGCTGACCTAGATGTGGATTAGCATTTCCTACAGGTTTAAATTGGCCTTTACCTTCAGTTTCATAAAAACAATACTCATAATTACCTTCTTTGGCAAGTCCATGTTTATCAAGACTATTTTTAAAGTTTTCTACATTATCCTTAGGTATATATGTTTGAACTTTATAATACGTTTCATTCTCTTGATTTAAAAATTGTATATCTTGCAATTTTAATTTATTAGCCAACATTTGGTTAACACCGTAAACGTAATTGTCAAGATTTGTGTGCAACGCAATAAGGTTGATATTGTGACGAATTATTTTTTGAATTAATTGACCATAGCCATCATCAATGATTGATTTAACCCCTTTAAAAATTAAAGGATGGTGAGCGATAATCGTATTATAGCCTTTGTCGATAGCTTGGTTAACAATTGCATCTGTACAATCCAACGTCGTTAATATACCATTGATTTCAGATTCATGATTACCTATAAGTAATCCAACATTGTCCCAATTCTCAGCTGTCTCTAATGGCACATGTGTATCGATAATAGACATTAATTGTTTAATTTTCATTATTTAACACCTCTGTAATTAATGATATATCATTATCTATCTCTTTAAGTCTCTCATGATGTAACTCTGAATTCAATTGATTACGAATGTGATTTAAAGCTTCTAATTCATGACGCCATTTTTTATAAAATATTTCATTTTTATTTTGTAATAATTTCGGCCCAAATTTTAATTCTTTTTTGTCTAAATGATCCTGATGATCCATATGCGTTGCAACCACAACTTCATAGATATGTCCTTTCTCTTCCATAATGACTTCTTCTATGATTTGGTAATTCAGTGTCATGAGCGTGTATCTTAATACTTCAGTTTGAATATTACTTTGCAAGATTAATCTAGGACCATTTGCTAAATGAATGCGTCCTTCATTCAATATTCTTGCTATAAGCGGACCACCCATGCCACAAATGGTTATATTTTGAATAGATTCATTCTGACGAAGTACACTTAATCCGTCCCCTAATCGAACATCGATAACATCATTGAGCTGATTTTCTGACACATTCTTTTTCGCTGCTTCAAAAGGTCCTTTTATGACTTCACCTGCAATAGCATGTGTAATTAGACCATGTTGAATCGCATAGATGGGAAGATAGGCATGGTCTGAACCAATGTCGGCTAAGCTTCCTGGAACAAGATGGTTGCACACAGTAGTTAATCTTTGGTTTAAAGTTATCATAGATATCTCCTTTACTATAAAAAGAGACTGGGACAAAGTTAAGTGTCTCAGTCTAGCATTTTTCTAAAGCACATTATAGTAACACCTATAACAAAGTGTAATCATTACTAATTCGACTCGTATATAAGCGTTAAATCTATAATGAGCAATGAAAAATAAATCAATTTAAACTCGAATTATTTTATTTATTAATCCATAAAGTCTTTTAGTCGCTTGCTACGACTTGGATGTCTAAGCTTTCTTAAAGCTTTCGCTTCAATTTGACGTATTCTTTCACGCGTAACACCAAAGACTTTACCCACTTCTTCAAGTGTTCGCGTTCTACCATCATCTAAGCCGAAACGTAATCGTAGAACATTCTCTTCACGATCCGTAAGTGTATCTAATACATCTTCAAGTTGTTCTTTTAATAGTTCATATGCAGCATGATCAGATGGACTTTGTGCTTCTTGGTCTTCGATGAAATCACCTAAATGACTATCATCTTCTTCGCCAATTGGTGTTTCAAGAGATACCGGTTCTTGAGCAATTTTAAGAATTTCGCGTACCTTTTCTGGTGGTAAATCCATTTCTTCCCCAATTTCTTCAGGTGCTGGATCACGACCTAAATCTTGTAATAATTGTCTTTGAACACGAATTAATTTATTGATAGTTTCAACCATGTGTACTGGAATTCTGATTGTACGGGCTTGGTCGGCAATCGCTCTAGTAATTGCTTGTCTAATCCACCAAGTAGCATATGTTGAGAATTTAAACCCTTTACTAAAGTCAAATTTCTCTACTGCTTTGATTAATCCCATGTTACCTTCCTGAATTAAATCAAGGAATAACATGCCACGGCCTACATATCTTTTTGCAATACTTACAACAAGACGTAGGTTAGCTTCTGCTAAACGAGACTTAGCAATTTCATCACCTTGCTCAATACGTTTCGCGAGTTCAATTTCTTCTTGAGCACTAAGTAGATTTACTCGCCCGATTTCTTTTAGATACATTCTGACAGGGTCATTTATTTTAACGCCAGGAGGGGCACTTAAATCATTAGGATTTAATTTCTCATCAGTATCTGAGCTATCTTTCTCATTTACTAAACTGATATCATTATCATTTAATTGGTCAAAGAAATCGTCCATTTGATCAGAATCCATGTCGAAATTTTGTAATTTTTCGGCTATTTCTTCATGGCTAAGGTGACCTTCCTTTTTCCCTTTTTCAATTAATTGTTTTTTAACATCTTCTAATGTTAATGTCGGATCTATTGTTTGTTTTTTAATTTTAACTTGGTTATCAGACATGAAAAGGCCTCCCAATAGTAATATATGCTTTCAAACAAGATATTTAATTATATAATATTTCAATATAATAAGAAAAGTATTAATAAAAATTCATAACAATGGTAACATTTCATATTCAATATTTGAATGTTAAATACTAAATTGGTTTCAAAACTACTACATTCATTAAATATTACTTATGTTCCATTTCTACCCGTTAAAAACGCATAATAACCATTATACAATAATGGTTATTAAATAGAAATACAATTTATATGATTTGTTTAAACCTGTATGCTTCAAATACGCATTTATTTTAATAATGATGTTACATTCTTGCTTTATTTTTATTAACGATTTGTTCTAAATAATATTTTTGTAATTCTACATCACCTAGTCGCGATGCTTCGCGCAACTTGTGATTTAATTCTTCAATTGTGTCACCATATTTAGCTTCATTTATAACATTCATATAATCTTCAATTTCGCTATCATAAGGCTCTTCATTTAAATCATAATTGTCTAATGCAATAATCGCATCTCTTAAATCATCGTTGTCTGTGTATAATATCATATCACTTATCGAATATTTGTCATTTTCTGCGTAAAATTCTTCTAAAATACTATAGATGCGCTTGAAAAATTGATTGCTAAAATCTTCGCTTTCAAGTTGCTTATGATAATTTAAAAACAAATCTTTATCGTGCATAAAATGTTTAAGTAGCGCTCTCTCAGCACTCTCTTGCTTTGATAAATTTGAGAACATTGCATTTACGTTTTGTTGGATCTCACTATTATACGATTGATAATCGTTAAAATAAGGATCATTATGAACATATTGCTGTTGGCCTAATACATTACCATTTAATGTACTAGGATCTACGTTAAATATATTAGCAACATCTTTGATGACTTTATTTTGTAATATTTGTGAATTCATCATTGCAATGTCTTGTGTAACTTCTTTAAGGTAACGTTCATAAGCTAAATCATTATTAGTAATTTCGTCTTTATGTCTATTTAATTTATATAAAATAAATGATTTCTTTTCATTATTAACATATTCTAGAAATTTTTCATTACCATATTTTGTAATATATTCATCTGGGTCCATGTCTTTAGGTAATTGAACCACAAAAACATTTAACCCTTGTTGAAGAAGGTGTTGTCCTGTTTTAATCGTTGCTTCTTGCCCTGCGAAATCACCATCAAACATTAGTGTTATATGAGATGTTAATTTCTTGAGAACGGTAATGTGTTCATCTGATAGCGCTGTACCCATACTAGCAATAACAGGTTTTAAGCCGGAGGAATCAGATTTTATAACATCCATAAATCCTTCAAGTAAAATGGCTTCGTCATTTTTACGTATATATTTTCTAGCTTGATCAAGATTATACAATAATCGTCTTTTTTGAAATATCGGTGTTTCCGGACTGTTTAAATATTTAGGTTCTTGATTATTGTGAGTTCTACCAGAATAGCCAACGATACGACCCTGCGCATTTTTTAATGGAAACATAATGCGATCTCTAAAGCGATCAAAATAGCTAAAATTTTCTTCGTTTCGAGATAAAAGGCCTGCTTCATATGCGAGTTCAATATCATAACCTTTTTGTTGTAAAAAGTCATGACAGAAATGCGTGTGATTCGGTGCATAACCTATTCCACGCGCTTTAATAAGTTCTTCAGTAAAGCCTCTATTTGTCAAATAGTTTAAGGCGTCTTCACCTTCAACCGTTTTAAGTAGAGCATACTGATAATACTCATTCATTAATTCATGCATCTCTATCATAGCTAAGTCATCAGACGCAATTTGACTTGTATAGTCACTTGAATTACCAATGTCAACAGATATATTTAGACGTTCACCTAGTTCTTTAACAGCTTCTACGAATGATAAATCTTTAATTTCTTGTGTAAATTGAAAGACGTTACCACCTTTTTTGCACCCAAAACAATGGCAAATTTGTTTATCTTCAGAAACAGTGAATGAAGGTGTCTTTTCATCATGAAAAGGACACAAACCGATGTAATTGCGTCCTCTTTTTTCTAATTTTACATATTCACTTACTAAATCCAAAATATCTGTTTTATCTTTAATTTCATTAATTACTGATTGTTCAATGCGCAAAGTACATCACCCATAAATATTTATCATAATATTATACATTTTTGAAGTTTAAATTGAAACTATTTTGATTGACGTTCTATTATATTAATAACGTCATTAGCAGTTTCTTCAATTGCTTTATCGGAAACATCAATCACAGTGCAACCGATTTTGTTTACGATGTCTTCGAAATATTTAATCTCTTCTTTAATACGCAACTCATTTGCATATCTCGCTGAATCTCCTAGTCCCAGTTGTTTTAAACGCTTTTTTCTTATACGATTTAACTTTTCTTCGCTAATTCTTAACGCGATACATTTCGCTGGATCTATCTCAAATAACATGTCTGGAGGTGTTACTTCAGGTACTATTGGAACATTCATCACTTTATAACTCTTATGGGCTAAGTATTGTGATAACGGCGTTTTTGAGGTTCTAGAAACACCAATTAATACGATATCAGCTTTAGGTAGACCCTTAGGATCTTTGCCATCGTCATACTTTACGGCAAATTCAATCGCATCAATTTTTTTGAAGTAAGCATCATCCAAACGATGTACTCTACCAGGTTGATTATATGGATTTTCTTCGAATGCTTCTTTCAAATATTCCATTAATGGTCCCATAATATCAATAGAGCGTAACTGATTGGAATCAATCTTGCGTTCCATATACGTTTTCATTTCTGGTTTTACTAATGTATAAACGATAATTGCCTCTCTATCATTAGCTACTTGAATAACCTCATCTATATCTTCCTTAGTTTCAATATATGGATATCTTAAAAAATCATGTTTGCATTCTTTTGGATTAAATTGTGAAATACACGCTCTAGCTACTAATTCAGCAGTTTCTCCAATTGAATCAGATGCGATGATTATCTTTATATTTTCCATCGTTTTACCACCTATTCTTTAAATAATGATACAAATAATTTTGCGATTGTTGTTTTTGATACTCTACCTGTTACTTGATATTTATGATTACCTTTACTTTTAACAATTGGTATTGAATCAATTTCTTTTTCTATCATTTGATCTGCTGCATAAATGATAAGTTCATCTTCTTCAAGATAAGTTAAATTTGGCATTCTCGACATGTTAACACTGATTGGCATGGTATGAATATCTTCACCAATCATAGATGCACGTAACAAGTCTTTTCTAGAACAAACACCAATAAAATCATTGTGTTCGTTAATAATAAATAATGTACTAGCATCTTCTAAGAAAATCGTACAAATAGCATCATAAACAGACATATCCTCTTTTACAATGACTGGTGGAGACATATAGTCTTTAACAACATATTGACGTAATTTATCAGTCATTAACTTATTTTTAGATTTGCCAGAATAATAATACCCCACTCGAGGTCTAGCCTCTAAAAATCCTGACATTGTTAAAATTGCTAAATCAGGTCTCAATGTAGCACGTGTCAAGTCTAGTTTTTCGGCAATGTGTTCCCCGGTAATAGGTCCTCCACTTTTGACTATCTCAATAATTTGTTCTTGTCTTTTACTAAGTTCTATAGGTCTTCACCCCTTTATTGTTCACGTCTATTATACCTATTTATTAATGTACCTACAAATACATATAATTTCTTGCTATTAAATAATCAATCTATTAAACTAATGGTAAGCGAGTTAAGGATGGTGTAAGCTTAACAACTTCAATTTGGCTAATCGTAAAATTTGATAAAAGTGAGTGGCTACACTAATTTGGGTGGAACCGCGGGTTATTAAGTTATCAACTATATTTAATTGATATAGTGAAATAAATTAACTCGTCCCAAGATAATGATAAATGTGATATTTTCATTTATTTATTGTCTTGGGGCGTTTTTATGTATTTAATAAGGAGAGATTATATGGTTAAAGATATGGAAATAATTGTATCATTAGCAAAACACAGAGGATTTGTTTTTCCTGGTAGTGATATTTATGGTGGATTATCAAATACGTGGGATTACGGCCCATTAGGTGTTGAATTAAAAAATAATGTAAAAAAAGCATGGTGGCAAAAGTTCATCACACAATCACCATTTAACGTAGGTATTGATGCAGCGATTTTAATGAACCCAAAAACATGGGAAGCATCAGGTCATTTAGGTAACTTTAATGATCCTATGATTGATAATAAAGATAGTAAAATCCGTTATCGTGCCGATAAGTTAATTGAAGATTACATGCAAAAAGAAAAAGGTGATGAAAACTTTATCGCCGATGGTTTAAGTTTTGATGAAATGAAACGTATTATTGACGATGAAGGTATCGTTTGTCCTGTAAGTGGCACTGCTAATTGGACAGATATTCGTCAATTCAATCTTATGTTCAAAACATTCCAAGGTGTTACCGAAGATTCTACAAATGAAATTTTCTTACGACCTGAAACTGCACAAGGTATTTTTGTAAATTACAAAAATGTTCAACGTTCAATGCGTAAAAAACTACCATTTGGTATTGGTCAAATTGGTAAATCATTCCGTAATGAAATTACACCAGGTAACTTCATCTTCAGAACTAGAGAATTTGAACAAATGGAATTGGAATTCTTCTGTAAACCAGGTGAAGAAATTGAATGGCAAAATTATTGGAAAACATTTGCTAGCCAATGGTTAAAAGATTTAAATATCAACGAAGATAATATGCGTCTACGTGATCATGATGAAGAAGAATTATCACACTATTCAAACGCAACTACAGATATTGAATATCGCTTCCCATTTGGTTGGGGTGAATTATGGGGTATCGCAAGCCGTACTGATTTTGACTTGAAAAAACACAGTGAACATTCAGGCGAAGATTTCAAATACCATGATCCTGAAACAAATGAAAAATATGTGCCATATTGTATTGAACCATCATTAGGTGCAGACCGTGTTACATTAGCATTCTTATGTGACGCATATGAAGAAGAAGGCGTTGAAGGAAGTAAAGATTCACGAACAGTATTGCACTTCCACCCTGCCCTTGCACCATATAAAGCTGCAGTTTTACCATTAAGCAAAAAATTATCTGAAGATGCGATTAAAATCTTCGAACAATTAAGTTCTAAATTTGCAATAGACTTCGATGAATCTCAATCAATTGGTAAACGTTACCGTAGACAAGATGAAATTGGTACGCCATATTGTATTACATTTGACTTTGATTCATTAGAAGATAATCAAGTAACAGTGCGTGACCGTGACTCTATGGAACAAGTACGTATGCCTATCTCTGAATTGGAAACGTTCTTAGCTGAAAAAGTTGCTTTCTAACTATAATTATATAAAGTACAAAACCCACCTCAAATCATTTTTTGAGGTGGGTTTTTTATGTTTATATTGGAAGATTTATCAATATTCAATTCGTTTCAATTGATTGATTAACTTTTGACCTTTAAAGTACATACCTGCATATTCTTTGTATATTAATAGAAGCAGTTCCGACATTTCATCCAGAATACCTTGACTAATATTAAATTGATTCATTTTATCTATAGGCAATTTTTGTAAGACATCTAATAAATATAATGTTTTGTTAGATATTCGTAAAGCATGTGGATCTTTATATAATTCTGATTCAAGAATTGTTCCATCATAAACAAAACTATATGCAGCTAATTGTGATTGATCATAACTATCTGAAATAGCTGAATGATTAAAAAATGCTGTAAAACCGAAGCGATTCATACATTTTAACATTACTATAATGGACATAAGTTGCGCTGAATTACCAGATGAAATTTTTTCGAGTACAAAGTGTAACAGTTTATAGTGGAATGGAGAAATGTCATCGCTATCCATTGAACGCTCAATGGCCTCAACACACAATGTTGCATAGCTACTATTAAATATATCCAACCGTAAATCGTAATATTGATTAATTACATCTACTGAACTTAAAGTCCCCATACCTTTCCATTTATTATAAATAAATAAGCCATACACAAAGAGTTGCGTATGGGCTTGTAAACCTGTTTTTGATTTTTTGGCTCGTCTAACCATCAATGGTATTTTGGCACCATGCTCGTTTAAAATTGTAATAATTTTATCAGATTCTCCATAATCTACGGACTTTATAATGATTCCCTTTTGTTTTTCGAGCATAGTATCACGACCCTTCTAACTTCGATCCATTAATCTTGATCTTCAATATATCCCATTTGACGGATGAAATTAACTTTATTACGCCAATCTTTCTGAACTTTTACCCAAAGTTCTAAATACACTTTTGAGCCTAATAACATTTCGATATCATGTCTTGCTCTTTTACCTACTTCTTTTAATTTTTTGCCACCCTTTCCGATGACTATACCTTTTTGTGAATCTCTCTCAACGAAAATAGTAGCTTCTACTCTGACACGTTCTTCACTTTCTTTAATCATTCTATCTACATTAACGCCGATTGCATGAGGAATTTCTTCACTCGTTAAATGTAAAATCTTTTCACGTATAATTTCACTTACAACAAACTGTTCAGGGTGATCTGAAATTTGATCGTCCGGATAATACTTTGGACCTTCAGGTAAATAACGTTTCAGTACATCTATAAAGTGATCGACATTCAATCCTTCTAATGCGGAGATTGGCACGATTTCAGTGAAATCCATATACTGTTGATATTGCTCTATCTTAGGCATTAAAGCATCTGGGTGTACTAAATCAATTTTATTTAGCACTAAGAAAACTGGTGTTTTAACATTTTTTAGCATTTCCATGATATATTCATCGCCACGCCCAATTTCTTCATTTACATTAACCATGAACATGATTGCATCAATTTCAGATAATGTATTTTTAGCTACACGCATCATATAATCACCTAATTTGTGTTTAGGTTTATGAATGCCAGGTGTATCTAAGAAGATGATTTGCGCATCGTCTCGAGTCATTACACCTTGGATTTTATTACGTGTAGTTTGTGCTTTATCAGACATAATTGCAATTTTATGTCCGATTACTCTATTCATAAATGTAGATTTACCTACATTGGGTCTTCCTATAATTGATACAAATCCTGACTTATGTGCTGTCATCTATTCTAAATCCTTTCCTGAAAAGCCATGTGGTAACAGTTCGCCCACAGTTGACTCAAGTAATTCCCCTTTATGATTCGTCATATACACTGGCATATCATCATCACATAATTCTTTAAGAACTTGTCTACATGTTCCACAAGGTGATGATGGCTTTTCAGCATCAACCGTTACAGTTATTGATTCAAAGTCACCAGGTCGATAACCTTCAGATATGGCTGCTACTAAACTTGAACGTTCAGCACAAATTGTAGCAGGATAGGCTGCATTTTCGACGTTGGCACCATAAAATGTTCGACCATCTTTAGTCTTTAAATAAGCACCTACTTTAAATTGACTATATGGCACATATGCTCGACTTTGCGCTTCTCGTGCCTCTTGAAAATAATGTGATTGATAACTCATCAAAACATCCCCTTTAATATTAGAAAATATGTGGTAAAAAAATAACTAATCCAGTTATTAATGCGAAAATTGATGCTAACATAACACTAAACGCAGCTATATCTTTAGCTTGTTTAGCAAGTTCATGATAGTCACTTGTGACTAAATCAACTACACATTCTATTGCAGTATTAACTGCTTCTATCGTAAGTACTAAGAAGATAGCCAATATTATAAATAACCATTCAGTTGCACTTAATTGGCAGATATAACCTAAAATGATAGTTATAATCGCAATTACAATATGTAGTAAATAATTATGATCTTTTAGAAGAAGTGTCTTAAACCCATCAAACGTATATTTGAAACGTTTTAATTGCTTAATCTCTAGTCAATCCGTATGCATTTAATATTGTCTCTTGGCGTCCAAACATTTCTTTTTCATCTTCTTCGTTCATATGATCATAACCTAGTAAATGTAAAAAACCATGTAGTGCTAGAAAACCTAATTCTCTTTCAAAAGAATGGCCATATGAATCAGCTTGGTCTTTAGCTACATCTGTACAGATGATGATATCTCCAAGCACCCTTGGCATGTCTAAACCAATAATTTCAGGTTCATCTTCTTCAAGTGCGAACGAAATTACATCAGTTACTTTATCTTTATCTCGATATGTTTTATTGATTTCTTGAATTTCACTCTTATCAACAAAAGTAACAGAAAGCTCAGCGTCTTCTTCGATTTGTTCTTGTTCTTTAGCAAAATTAAGTAAGTCATCAATTTGTTGATACCAAGTTTCTTCTACAAGGTCTGTATGATCATTAAAATCAATTGTAAACATTTAAATGTCTCCTTCATAGCGATCAATTATTTTACTTACTAATGGGTGTCTTACAACATCACTTTGATCTAATTGCATAATATTAATTCCTTTAACCCCATGTAATTTTTTGACTGCTTCTTTTAATCCACTTTTGACGCCTTTAGGTAAATCAATTTGAGTTTGATCTCCTGTAACTACCATTTTAGAGCCGAATCCTAATCGTGTTAAGAACATTTTCATTTGCGCATGTGTTGTATTTTGAGCTTCATCTAAAATGACAAAAGCATCATCAAGTGTACGGCCACGCATATAGGCTAATGGTGCAATTTCGATTGTGCCTCTCTCGATAAATCGTGCAGTTTGTTCTCTACCCAATACTGTATTCAATCCATCATAAAGAGGTCTCAAATAAGGATCTACTTTTTCTTTTAAATCACCAGGTAAAAATCCTAGAGACTCCCCAGCTTCTACAGCAGGTCTTGTTAATACAATACGTTTAACCGCACCTTTTCTAAGTTGTTTAGCCGCATACACCACCGCTAAAAATGTTTTACCCGTACCTGCAGGCCCAATACCAAAGACTAGGTCATTATTTTTCATAGCATTAACGTATAATCTTTGGCCCATCGTTTTTGCTCTTATTGTCTTTCCAAAAGCATCTTTTGTAATCTCTTCATCATATAAATCAATGAGATGATGTATAGTATCATTTTCAGCCATTTTTATAGCGGCTTCAACATCTTTTAAAGTTATGGTGTTGCCCATTTCAATGACTTTTAATAAATTTTTAAGAACTAATTCTGATTTTTCTACAAGCTCTAATTTTTGACCTTTAACTGCTACTTCTTGGCCACGAGCGTGTATTTCGACATCAAACGCTTCCTCAATCGCATTAATATGTTCATCATTATTACCTAACAGTGCTTGAGAATGATTAATGTCGTCTATTTGAATTATTCCTGGCATATAAGCGCTCCTTTTCACTAAAACAATGTATATATTTAGATTATATTAGTTCACTTATGTTTTAAAAATAAAACATGATATATCAATCTTTAAAAAGCTAAGATTTAAGTTACTTTAGTAAATTAACTTTCATTTAAATTTTACTAAAGTCTGTTAAAGTATACAAATTTATTTGGCTTAGTGTGCTTTTTTTATTAAATTGTAGTATAAGCTTCTAATATTTATTAGAAAAAGAACCCGAAAATCATGTGAAAATGAATTTCGGGTTAAAATATTAATTATAATTGCTTAGGTTTATTGAGAATTTCTTGCCAAAGAATACCATTGACGACTGGATCATTATCGAATTGAAATTTTTGATGTGTCATATCTTGTTCAATTAACTTACTATTTAACAATTGCTTCAATCTATAACGTTTAGTACGTTCAGATAAATTTTTATCATTAATAATCGCTCTTGCTTTATTTTCAATTCTTGTAAGTTGCTTTTCTTTTTCACGATCAATTTCTGAGCGTACATTATATAAGTCGTCTACGAGTTGCTTTTCAAGTTCTTTTTGGAGATGATTAACATCTCTAGTACGCTCTCGTGTATTGGTTGATTGGCGCGCTTCCTTTTCAAATCTATTACGTTGCCTAGTAGAACGCTCTAATTCTTCAGGTACACTTTCCTCAATAATTTCTTTTTCAAGTTCTTTATCTTGATAAACACGTTTTGATTCTTGTTGTGCGGTTTTCTTTTGTTGTTTAGAGGGTTCATCATCATTAGTAAATTCTTTTTCAAATTCACTAAATGCTTCTTCTATTTGCTCAAAGAAACCTTTCCCTTGCGTCTCTTTTTTATCAGACGTTGTTGGCTTATGTTGTGGTGGTCTCTGATTTTTTCTTTGCTCATGACTCTTATCCCTCATCGCACTAATACCTGTTACAATAATGGATATTATAAAAATTATAATACCAATATTCATCTAATCACCCCTTAACATTTACTTTGGTGATTCATCTTCATTTTGTTCAGTACGTTTATTTATCGCATTTCTCATGCCAGTGTCAGCTTCTACATTTTTTAGATTGTAGTAATCTTTGACACCCATGTTACCTTCACGTAAAGCTTCTGCCATTGCAAGTGGCACTTCAGATTCAGCTTCAACCACTTTAGCACGCATTTCTTGAACACGCGCTTTCATTTCTTGTTCAGAAGCTACGGCCATAGCACGGCGTTCTTCAGCTTTCGCTTGCGCAATATTCTTATCTGCAAGTGCTTGTTCAGTTTGTAAATCAGCACCAATATTTTTACCAATATCTACGTCAGCTATATCGATAGATAAAATTTCGAACGCAGTACCTGAATCAAGCCCTTTACTTAAGACAGTCTTAGAAATGTTATCAGGGTTCTCCAGTACTTGTGTATGATGCTCACTAGAACCAATAGTAGAAACAATACCTTCACCTACACGAGCAATGATTGTTTCTTCTCCTGCACCACCAACTAAACGAGAGATGTTGGCGCGTACTGTAATTCTAGCTTTCGCTTTTACTTCTATACCATTCATTGCTACACCAGTTATAAACGGTGTTTCAATTACTTTAGGATTAACAGACATTTGAACAGCTTCTAATACGTCACGTCCAGCCAAGTCAATCGCTGCACCACGTTCGAATGGTAAGTTAATATCTGCACGTTGAGCAGCTATATTCGCATCAACGACTCTATCGACATTACCACCCGCT
The DNA here is from genome assembly GCF_017893165.1 of Staphylococcus sp. GDX8P54P. Classification (NCBI taxonomy): domain Bacteria; kingdom Bacillati; phylum Bacillota; class Bacilli; order Caryophanales; family Staphylococcaceae; genus Staphylococcus; species Staphylococcus sp. GDX8P54P. Next base: position 44,210 of record NZ_JAESMM010000027.1, on the reverse strand, counting down.
AAATAATGTGATTCTAATTGATTTGTTGTAAGGTTTAACCCAGCTTTATGAGCTTTAATTAATGGACCAATTACCTTACGTGGAGATACTCGACGTAATCTCATACCTACCAATGTTCCAATACCTACTTTAACTCCAGCAGCAATTGCAGATATCCAAAGTCCTACTGGAACAAATGAGAATAGCACTAATAATGCAATAACTATGATAACTGCAATCACTATAATGCCTAATCCAAACATTTAACCACTCCTTTATGTGTTTTCAATTTCTCTAACAACAACTCTAGATCCTTCTACCTCAAGAATTTTAACTTCTTTATTTCTTAAAATGAAAGCGCCATCTGATACGGCATCTATTCTTTCATTATCAAGCGTTATAATTCCTGCAGGTCTTAAATCTGTCACAGTACGAGCTGTTTGACCAACTAAATGAGAACGATCATCGTGAGATCTATATCCTGCTTCTGAATTAGTAGAATCTTTTAACACAACTTTATCTAAAAACGGAATTTTCCTTTTAAACCATTTCACTAATATCACCCATTCAATAATTGCCAATATTGATGCAATCACAACATTTAATAGCATTAAAAGAATGTTATCTCCTAACATAATGATGCTAAGTATAATCAATAATATGCCAATAATACCTATGACTGCGCCAATGACAAATAATTCGATAATAACGAGTATTGCTCCAACGAAGAATAGCAATACAGAAATAAGATTAACATCACCGTTAATTAAAAAGCCGAGGAAGAGAATTAAAAGTGCAAGCATCGCGATAATTCCCGCAAAATTAATACGCTTCGAATACAATTGATATAAAAAGCCTAAAAAAATGATACATGTTAATATAAGTGATATTAATGGACTCGTTACAATCTGAGATAGATTATTGAATAAATGATTAGTAGTTAAAATGGAATTGATAACTGTATGTATCGCATTGAAATAGTTCACAATTTCACCTCGCTCTCAATTCCGATTATACATGAATACACTTAGTTATAATAGTGATAGTAGACGCTTTAATATAAAAAAACTCTCGACTAGTTTAACTAATCGAGAGCATATATATAATTAATATTCTTGTTGAGGGAGTCAACAGAGTTATTAATTATTTGAATTTACGTTTACGTGCAGCTTCTGATTTCTTTTTACGTTTTACGCTTGGTTTTTCGTAAAATTCACGTTTACGTACTTCTTGGATAGTACCACTTTTAGATACTGAACGTTTAAATCTACGTAATGCATCTTCAAGTGATTCATTTTTACGTACTACTGTTTTAGACATCTGTATTTCCCTCCCTCCAAATATCAACGGAACTTTAAAGTCAATACATAGTAATATACAACTATGCTTTACTTAGTATAATATATGAATTTATTATGGTCAATTCCAAATTATTATAATTTTTAAAAATTATAATAATACGTCTTCTTCAGACTTGTTTGTTGCGTGTTCTACAATTCTAACAACTTTACCTGTATTAATAGGATAATCAGCTTTAACGATTTTTACTTTTACAATTTGTCCGATTAAAGAATCATTACCCTCAAATTGAACTTTCATATAGTTGTCAGCATAACCAACTAATGTGCCTTCTACTTCGCCAGCTTCTTCAGGAATAACTTCTAAAACTTCGTCTTCAAATTTAGATGCATATTCTTTAGCTAATTGATCACTTAACGCGATTAATTTGTGCACACGGTCATTTTTGATAGATTCGTCAATTTGATCATCCATACGCGCAGCAGGCGTACCAATTCTAGCTGAATATGGAAAAACATGTAATTCAGAGAATTTATGTTTAACAATAAAGTCATAAGTTTCTTGGAATTCCTCTTCTGTTTCTCCTGGGAATCCTACAATCACATCACTTGTAACAGCTAAATCTGGTAACGCACCATGTAATTTTGTGATTCTCTCTGAAAAATGTTCCATAGTATATTTACGTCTCATTCGTTTTAATACAGTATCAGAACCGGATTGTAATGGAACATGTAAATGTCTAACAACTTTATTTGAACGTTTTAAAACATCAATAACTTCATCAGTTAATTGGCTAGCTTCAATAGATGAAATTCTAATTCGTTCAAGACCATCAATTTCTTCTAAATTACGAAGTAACTGTGCTAAATTATAATCTTTTAAATCTTGACCATAACCACCAGTATGAATTCCAGTTAAAACAATTTCTTTATAGCCGGCATTAACTAATTGTGTAGCTTGTTCAACCACTTTTTCAGGATCACGTGAACGCATTAATCCACGAGCCCATGGTATGATACAAAATGTACAGAAATTATTGCACCCTTCTTGGATCTTTAGTGAAGCTCTTGTTCTATCTGTAAAATAAGGTACATCTAATTCTTCATATGTACGATTTTTCATAATATTACCAACACCATTAATTGGTTGGCGTTCTTCTCTAAATTGTTGGATGTAGTCTAATAATTTGTGTCTATCTTGCGTACCTACCACTACGTCTACGCCAGGAATTTCCATAATTTCTGCAGAAGATGTTTGCGCATAACACCCTGTAACACATACTACTGCGTCTGGATTTTGTCGAATTGCTCTTCTAATGATTTGTCTACTTTTTTTATCTCCAGTATTTGTTACTGTACAAGTGTTGATTACGAAGACGTCTGCATTCGTTTCAAAATCAACTCTATCGTAATCAGCGTCTTTAAATAATTGCCAAATTGCTTCAGTTTCATAATGGTTTACTTTGCAACCTAATGTGTGAAACGCAACTGTTGACATAATATTCACCCCATTAATTCATTTTCATAACTGATAGCACTTAAAGCATAAAGTGGCGCCGTTTCTGCCCGTAAAATTCGAGGTCCTAAACCAACATTAACACTCGTTTCTTTAAGCAAAGAGATTTCTTTCTCTGAAAAGCCACCTTCAGGACCAAATATTAATAAAATACGATCGTTAGTCTTAAATTTTTTCAAGGTTTCTTTAAAAAGACTAACTTCACCACGTTTTGCTTCATCTTCATATGCTAACAAAATATAGTCATAATGATTTATAGTATCACAAATTTCATTTAAATTCGACTTAAAATTGATTTTAGGAATAATTAAACGGTAGCTTTGTTCAGCTGCTTCTTTAATTATCTTTTGCCAACGTTCTAATTTTTTTTGAACTTTATTTGAATTAAGTTTGACTACAGATCTGTCCATTTCTACAGCTATGAAACTATCAGCACCTAATTCTGTTGCTTTTTGAATTAACCATTCATATTTGTCTGCTTTGATTAAGCCACTACATATAGTAACTTGTACAGGTAACTCTGAATTGATATCAATGTGCTCAATCAATTTAATTTCAATTGATTCATTCTCAACAGTAATGATTTCCGATTTAAACACGGTTTTATCTTTAAACGTTACAATAATCTGGTTACCAACTGTATTTCTCATCACATTAGTAATATGATGTATATCTTCCTTATTTGTTATAAAAAAACGCTGACTGTCATCAGCGTTTTGATCGATAAAGTATCTTTGCAAATTATTCACTCACTTTCTGACCTACAATACATACCCAACCATTGTCATGATTTACTGATATAATATCAAATCCTACATCTTCCATTTGATTTAATATTTGTTCATGCTTTTCCTCTATAATTCCTGATGTTATAAAATAACCATCTTCATTTAGAGTATTATAAGCATCTTCAATCATATCTTCAATAATATGAGCTAAAATGTTTGCAATAACAATATCAAATTTTTCTGTTTCATTTTTTAATAAGTTTCCTGGTACAGCTTCAATTGCATCTTCACAATGATTTTTAGCAAAGTTTTCTTTAGCAACGTTAACAGCTAACTCATCAATATCCAGAGCTTTAATCCGTTTTACGCCAAGTAAGTGACTGGCAATACTTAAAATACCTGAACCTGTTCCAACATCAATAACGGAATGCTCTGGTTTAACGTAGGTTTCAATTGCTTTAAGACACATGCTTGTTGTTGGATGATCTCCAGTTCCAAATGCCATGCCTGGGTCTAATTCAATACACATTTCAGAAGTATCTTCTTTAGTGTATTGTTCCCAACTTGGAACAATTGTGAATTTTTCTGATGCTCTAAAGGGATGGAAATAATTTTTCCATTCATTTTCCCAATCTACTTCAGCTATTGTTTTCTCAGAAAAATCCAATACAGATGAATCAATATTTTCAAGTTTTGTAACATCTGTTTCAATTTTATTTCTTAGAGATTCATCAAACTTTAATTCGTTGAAATAAGCCTTTAATCGAACACCTTTTTCAGGATAATCTTCTTGTTTCAGTTCATATATTTCACCGAATTTATCGGCAGGCTGATTAATTAAATCATTAGAATCTTCAATTACAACGCCGTTTGATCCATAATTTTCTAATATATCAGTAACTAAAGGTTCAACTTCATGGTTTACAACAATCGAAAGTTCTGTCCAGTTCATTTAGTTATTCTCCTTTAAAGAATTTGCGTGCTCTATCTTTAAAATTAGATGGTTGTTCTTCAATTGACTCACCATTTAATTCAGCAAACTCTCTCATAATTTCTTTTTGTCTATCTGTTAATTTTGTAGGTGTAACTACTTTAATATTAACAAATAAATCACCATGACCATATCCATGAACATTTTTAACACCTTTATCTTTTAAGCGGAATTGCTTACCAGTTTGAGTGCTAGAAGGAATAGTTAACATTACGTTTCCGTTAAGTGTAGGAACTTTTATTTCATCACCAAGTGCTGCTTGTGGGAAACTAACATTAAGTTTGTAATAAAGATCGTCACCATCACGTTCAAATTTGTCAGACGGTTTTACTCTAAATACGACATATAAGTCACCATGAGGTCCGCCGTTTTCTCCTGGTGTTCCTTCACCGGCAAGTCTGATTTGTTGGTCATTATCTACACCTTCAGGTACAGTTACTTCTAATTTAACTGTTTTATTTTCGGTACCTTTACCATGACAAGTTGGACATGGTTCTTCGAATTCTTGACCTGTTCCATCACATTTTGGACATGTTTGTTGCGTGCGTACACGGCCTAAAATTGTATTTTGTTCTACTGATACGTGACCTGCGCCGTTACAATAACTACATGTTTTTTTACTAGTACCTGGTTTAGCACCATCACCATTACATGTATGGCATGTCACATCTTTACGAATTGAGATTTCTTTCTTAGTTCCGAAGACAGCTTCTTCAAATTCTAGAGTCATCGTATATTGTAAATCGTCACCTTTTCTAGGTGCATTAGGATCTCTTTGACGTGAACCACCAAAGAATGAGCTGAAGATGTCTTCAAATCCACCTCCGCCAAATCCACTAAAGTCTTGGCCGCTAAATCCTTGGCCACCAAAACCACCTTGAGGTCCATCATGGCCAAATTGGTCATAATTTGCTCTTTTATTATCGTCGCTTAGAACTTCGTAAGCTTCTGAAATCTCTTTGAATTTTTCATCTGCACCCTCTTCTTTATTGATATCAGGGTGATATTTTTTTGATAATTTGCGATATGCTTTTTTGATTTCATCTTTAGATGCGCTTTTACTTACACCTAAGACTTCATAATAGTCTCTTTTAGCCACGACCATCTCTCCTTAACTTAATTATTTAATATGTTTGAAAGAACGAAGTTATAAAAGAAAAAGTCAAAGCCAATGTTCAATTGACTTTGACTTTTTGGCTCACATTCATAATAGTTTGCTAATATAAGCATACACTATAAACGCTTAGCAATTATTTTTTATCTTCATCATCTTTAACTTCTTTAAATTCAGCATCTTCAACATTACTATCGTTTTGAGTTTGTTGAGCACCATCTTGTGCTTGTTGTTGAGCTTGTTGAGCTTGTTGATATACTTTTGCTGATAAATCTTGAATTACTTTTTCAAGTTCTTCTTTTTTCGCTTTAATATCTTCGATGTCTTGTCCTTCAAGCGCAGATTTTAAAGCATCTTTTTTGCTTTCCGCATTAGATTTATCTTCTTCACTAATATTGTCGCCAAGGTCAGTAATTGTTTTTTCAACTTGGAATACTAAGCTATCTGCTTCATTTCTTAAATCTACTTCTTCACGACGTTTTTTATCTGCTTCAGCGTTTTCTTCGGCATCTTTAACCATACGATCGATTTCTTCATCAGAAAGCGCAGAGCTTGATTGAATAGTAATATTTTGTTCTTTATTAGTACCTAAGTCTTTCGCAGTAACATTTACGATACCATTTTTATCAATATCAAATGTTACTTCGATTTGTGGAACACCACGTGGAGCTGGTGGAATATCAGTTAATTGGAATCTTCCTAATGTTTTGTTATCAGCTGCCATTGGACGTTCACCTTGTAATACGTGAATATCTACTGCTGGTTGGTTATCAGCTGCAGTTGAATAAACTTGAGATTTTGAAGTTGGGATTGTAGTATTACGTTCAATTAACGTATTCATACGTCCACCCATAATTTCAATACCTAATGATAATGGTGTTACGTCTAATAATACAACATCTTTAACATCACCAGTGATAACGCCACCTTGAATTGCAGCACCCATTGCTACAACTTCGTCTGGGTTTACACCTTTATGAGGATCTTTACCGATTTCTTTTTTAACAGCTTCTTGAACTGCTGGAATACGTGTTGAACCACCAACAAGAATAACTTCATCAATTTCAGAAGTTGATAAACCAGCGTCTTTTAATGCTTGACGAGTTGGTTCCATAGTTCTTCTGATTAATGAATCAGCTAATTCTTCAAATTTAGAACGAGTAAGACTAATTTCTAAATGTAATGGACCACTTTCACCAGCTGAAATAAATGGTAATGAAATTTGAGTTTGTGAAACGCCAGATAAGTCTTTTTTAGCTTTTTCAGCAGCGTCTTTCAAACGTTGTAATGCCATTTTATCTTGAGATAAATCTACGCCATTTTCTTTTTTGAATTCAGACACTAGGTAGTCAATAATTACTTGGTCAAAGTCATCACCGCCAAGTTTATTATCACCAGCAGTTGATAGTACTTCGAATACACCGTCACCTAATTCAAGGATAGATACGTCAAACGTACCGCCACCTAAGTCGAATACTAATACTTTTTGGTCTTGATCAGTTTTATCTAAACCATATGCTAATGCTGCAGCAGTAGGTTCGTTAATAATACGTTCAACTTCTAAACCAGCAATTTTACCAGCATCTTTAGTTGCTTGACGTTCAGCATCATTGAAATATGCAGGAACTGTAATAACAGCTTTATCTACTTTATCTCCTAAATAACTTTCAGCAGTGTTTTTAAGGTTTTGTAATACCATAGCTGAAATTTCTTGAGGTGTATAAGATTTACCTTCAATATCTACTTTATAGTCAGTACCCATATGACGTTTAATTGATTGAACAGTATTTGGATTAGTGATAGCTTGACGTTTTGCTACTTCACCAACTTGTGTTTCACCATTTTTAAATGCTACAACTGATGGTGTTGTTCTAGCACCTTCTGGGTTTTGAATTACTTTTGGTTCATCGCCTTCTAATACAGCTACACATGAATTTGTTGTACCTAAGTCAATACCGATTACTTTACTCATAATAAAATTCCTCCAATTTTAAAAATTTAATAAATGGTATTTTCGTCAATTTATTGATTTACTTTTACCATTGATGGTCTTAATACTCTATCTTTTAACTTATAACCTTTTTGTAATTCTTGAGTAATATCACCAGATTTGAAATCTGGATTATCATCTTGAACTACTGCTTGGTGGAAGTTAGGGTCAAAAGCTTGACCTTCTGTTTCAATTTCTTCTAAACCATTATCTTTAAGTGCTCTTAGTAAACTTTCGTGTACCATTTGAACACCTTTTTGAAGTGATTTAAATGATTCATCATCACCTTCAATTTGTAGTGCGCGTTCAATATTATCAATCGTTGGTAAAATATCCGTTAAAACACGTTGAGATTGATAAGTTTTATTTGTTTCATTTTCTTTCTGAATTCGTCTTTTATAATTTTCGAATTCAGCGTATAATCTTAAATATTTTTCTTCATTTTCATTAGCTTTTAATTGTAATTGCTGAATTTCTTCATCTTTAGGATCAACTGCAGTTTCTTCAGAACTTTCTTCGTTCGAACTGTCGTTAGATGAATTATCACTATCAGAAGTAGTATCTTCAACATTTTCAACTGTTGATGTTTCTTCATTCTTTACTTCTTGTTCTTCAGTATATTCAGAATTACTTTTTACTGATTCATCTTTTTCTGTCATTTTTTACCCTCCAATATAATTACAATTAAAATCACCATATTTGGTTAAGTAATTGAATCACATTCTGATAACGCATTGCTGTAGGTCCAATAACCGCAATTTGACCTTTCAATGAATTGTCGAAGTGATATTGACTCGTTACAATTGATATATCACTAAGGCTTTCATCAATCTCTTTTCCAATCTTAACGTTAATATCATTAGTTGAAATTGTCTGTAGTAATTCAGTGATTCTTTCAGATTCTAGATATTGCAAAATTGGTTGAATTGACGAAACATTAGATTCATTTAACGCATCAATTAGTTTAACCTTTCCACCTAAGAAAATGCTATTACTTTGTTTGCTAATATGAGAATTTATCATCTTAACAATGTCATTAATGAATTGATTTTCTTCATTTGAGTTGGCGAAAGAACGAATTTTATCTGATAGTTTAGCGCTTATTTCTATATTATTATTACTAATAAAATTAGAAATGGCGATTAATCTATCGGATGATAACTCAAGTGAAGAATTCAAGTGAAAATGCTCAACATGACCAGAATTATAAATAATTACTAAAATCATGATTGAATCATTTGCCTTAATTAAATGAACATTATTAATCATTTCTTCACTATGTTTTGGACGAACAACTAATGTTGCATAATGAGATTTCATTGATAACTCATTTGCAAAGTAACTTAATGCTGAAGAAATATCATAGTGATTCTCAATCAAAAGTTGATTTAAACGTTGTATTTTATTTTTGTTTTGACGAGAGGTTTGTTTTAACAATTGATCGACATAAAGTCTAAACCCTTCTTCGGAAGGTGAACGCCCTGAAGAAGAATGCGTCTTCTCTAAAAAGTTCAAATCTTCAAGTTGCTTCATCTCATTCCTTATTGTTGCAGGACTGACATCTAAATGATGTCTATCAATTAAAGCTTTAGAACCTATAGGTTGTCCTAAATCAACATAATCTTCAACAATTGCATTTAAAATGCTTAATTGTCTTTGTGTAATCATGTTTTCACCTCATTAGCACTCTTTTGTCCTAAGTGCTAATTATAATTTATCAAATTGGTCAAAGTAAGTCAACGTTAAAGCCTTACTTTTTTAATTTTTTATTAGTTTAGTAAGAAAGCCTCAAATACTTCGTTTCCTATAACCTTTCCTCTTGGGCTAAGTGAGATATTTCCATTCGTTTCAATTAGAAGGTGTCTTGATTTTAAATCTTTAACCGTTTCTCCAAATATTGCATCAAGTGATTGACCAAATTTCAACTCGAAACGTTCGCGATTTACACCTTGATTCATTCTCAGACCTAAAAACATTTCTTCTTCCATCTTTTCATTCAAGGTTGGTCGATTAGAAGTTAGTATGGGCCGTTTGCCATCATTAATTGCATTAATATAATGTTGAACCGGATTTAAATTTGTATAGCGTTCGCCTTCAACGTATCCACTTGCACCTGCTCCAAAACCGTAATATTCTTCGTTTAACCAATACACTTTATTATGTTCAGATTCATGATTCGTTTTAGCAAAGTTAGAAATTTCATATTGCTTAAAGTCAGTTTGACTTAATGCTTTCATTAGATATTGGTACATTTCAGCACCTAAATCTTCATTTGGTAATTTTAGTTTCCCTTTTCGATACATATTATAAAATTGTGTCTTAGGTTCAAGTATTAAACCGTAACTTGAAATATGGTCAATATCCATATTGATTGCTTGATTTAAACTGTCTGCAAAATCCTCTATCGTTTGTTCAGGCAAATGATACATTAAATCAAGGCTTATAGAGTTGATACCAGCTTTCCTAGCATTATTTACTGCATTGTAGATATCTTGAGTATGATGTGTTCGGCCTAATATTTTTAATAGCTCTGGTTTAAATGTTTGAACACCCATTGAAATACGATTAACACCATACTGTTTAAGTAACTTTACTTTATTAAAAGTTAGTTCATCTGGATTTGCTTCAAAACTGAACTCTCCATTGATTGAAAAAGTTGAAGTAATAGCTTGTAATAATCTTTCAAGTTGCATGTCATTCAGTGCTGTTGGCGTACCTCCTCCAACGTACATTGTCTCAAGTTGTTTTGTTTTACTAAACGACATTTCTTTTATTAATGCGGATAAATATTCATCTACTGGCTGTTTATCAATATAATATTTATTAAAATCACAATAAGTACAAATTCTGACACAAAAAGGTATGTGTATATACGCACTTTTAACTTCCAATGTTACACCCCTTCTATAACTTAAAAAAAGAGATTGAGACTTAGTAATATAAGTTAGTAGTTTCTTTATCAATAATATTCATTATTGTTATGGTATCTACCAATTTATATTCGTCTCGACCTCTTTTATGTTCTATTCATCATCCATTTTTAGTACAGCTAGGAATGCATCTTGTGGAATTTCAACACTACCAACTGCTTTCATTTTCGCTTTACCTGCTTTTTGTTTTTCAAGTAATTTACGCTTACGACTAATATCCCCGCCATAACATTTAGATAAAACATTTTTACCCATTGATTTAATATTAGTTCTTGCAACGATTTTTTGTCCAATTGCAGCTTGGACTGGAACTTCAAATTGTTGACGCGGAATAAGCGTTTTTAATTTTTCAACTAATGCTTTGCCTCGTTCATAAGCGAAATCTTTATGAACGATAAAGCTTAATGCATCTACTTTATCACCATTTAATAAAATATCCATCTTCACTAAATTACTTTCTTTATTTTCAATAAACTCATAATCAAACGAAGCGTATCCTTTAGTATTAGATTTAAGTTGATCAAAGAAATCAAAAACAACTTCAGAAAGTGGTATTTCATAAACGATATTCACTCGAATATCATCTAAATAATCCATATTAATAAATTGACCACGTTTACGTTGACACAATTCCATTACTGCTCCTACATAGTCATTTGGAACCATCATGGTTGCTTTCACATAAGGTTCATAAATCGCATCAATTTTGTCTCTTTCTGGCATTTGTGCGGGATTATCTACTGTGACTTCTGAACCATCTTTCATTACACATTGATAAATAACTGATGGCGCAGTAGCAATTAATTCAATGCCAAATTCTCTTTCAATGCGCTCTTGAATGATTTCCATGTGAAGCATGCCTAAAAATCCAGTTCTAAAACCAAAACCGAGTGCTTGAGAAGATTCTGGTTCAAACTCTAATGACGCATCATTTAATTGTAACTTTTCAAGAGCTTCTCTTAAATCATTATAGTCTTTATTTTCAATTGGGAACAAACCGCAATAAACCATTGGGTTCATTTTTTTATATCCTTTTAGCGGTGCTTCAGCTGGTCTGTTTGCATGTGTTATCGTATCACCTACACGTGAATCATCGACATTTTTGATACTTGCAATAATATAACCAACATCACCTACAGTTAGTTCTTCAATAGGTAATTGTTTAGGTGTATTAATACCTACCTCACTAACTTCAAATTCTTTACCTGTTGCCATCATCTTAATTCTATCTCCAGCTTTAACAACGCCTTCCATCACGCGAATTGATGAAATAACGCCTCTATAAGGATCATATTCAGAATCGAAAATTAAAGCTTTTAATGGGGCACTAGGATCACCTTCAGGTGGTGGCACTACTTCTACAATTTTCTCTAAAATATCTTCGATACCAATATTTGATTTAGCACTAGCAAGTACGACATCATCTTGATCTAAACCAATCACATCTTCTAATTCTTGTTTAACCCTTTCAGGTTCAGCAGCAGGGAGATCGATTTTGTTAACGACTGGTAATAATTCTAAATCGTTATCAAGTGCTAGATACACATTTGCCAATGTTTGTGCTTCAATACCTTGTGCTGCATCTACTACTAAAATTGCACCTTCACATGCAGCTAGGGATCTAGAGACCTCATATGAAAAGTCTACGTGTCCAGGTGTATCAATTAAATGGAAAGTATAAGTTTGTCCATCACTAGCTTCATATTTTAATCGTACGGCATTTAATTTGATTGTAATACCACGTTCTCTTTCAAGATCCATTGAATCTAATAATTGATCTTGCATTTCTCTTGTTTCTACAGATTTAGTATTTTCTAATATTCTATCTGCTAATGTTGATTTACCATGATCAATATGAGCAATAATAGAAAAATTTCGTATATTTTCTCTTCTGTTATAGCGTTCTTGCATATCCATAGCCTATCATTCTCGCTTTCATAAAATTAGCCCGTATATGTATACATCTTTGATATGATATCGTTTTTAATGATTAATTGCAAACGTATCCTTACTATTAAATGTTAAAACGTGATTATAAAATCACTTGCGTTATTCGTATATAATTATAGAATATATCCTAATTATAAAGTGTTAAAGTGCGCATTCCAACAGTAATTATGATTTAATTGAGATTTTAATTATGCTATATTTAATTAATGATTGCACAAATATGTTAGTTTTGATAAAATATTTCTTGTTGTAATCAAAATAAAATTTGATATGCTTAAGATCACTTTTAGGAGGTGACAGTAATGCCAAATATTAAATCTGCTATTAAACGTGTTAAAACAACTGAAAACGCAGAAGCTCGTAATATTTCACAAAAAAACGCTATGCGTACTGCTGTGAAAAATGCTAAAACAGCAATCAACAATAACGCTGATAACAAAGCTGAATTAGTTAACTTCGCAATCAAATCAGTTGATAAAGCTTCACAAAGTAACTTAATTCACTCAAACAAAGCTGATCGCATTAAATCACAATTAATGTCATCAAGTAAATAATGTGTAAAAAAGCGCGGAACTATGTTCCGTGCTTTTTTGCATTTAAATATATAACTAGGGATTGATTACAAATTTAAAGGGATAGAATAAATAACTCAAGTATTAGTTGTTTGTCCATATATGACGACTTTAGTTTGTAATCTGTTTCTGCGCAGTTATCTATTATATTTAATAATTCTTTTAACTCATAATAACGGACTTGGTTTAATGCTAACTTAACTCTATATGGATGCACATTAATTGTTTTAGCAATCTGTTGCCCACTATACCCTTTTTGAGCTAATATTTTACATTGGTAATACAATCTATAATTACTTGTAATAAGTGCAAGTAATTTAATGGGTTCCTCTTTCATAACGATTAAATCTTTTACAAGTTGTATAGCTTTGTCTTTTTCATTTTTTTGAATATATTCTGTTAATAGAAAAACATTTTGTTCTAAGCTTCTGTTAATAATTAAACCTACATCATTTTTATTAATAGTAGATCTATCACCTAAGAATAAAATGAGTTTATCTAGCTCTTGAGAAACGATATTGAAATTCACACCAGTTAATTCAATAAATAGGTTTAGCGCATCTTGCTTTATATCTTTGAAATTCTCATGTAGTTGATTTTGAATCCAGGATTTAATTTCTTGTTCTGACATTTGTTCTACTTTGGTTAGCTTACTGGTCTTTTTTAATGATTTAGTTAATTTCTTTCTTTCATCTAATTTATTACTATAGATTTCAAAAATGACTAAATTATCACCATCATACTTCTCTAAAAATTCTATAACTTGCTCATTGTTCGGCTGTAAATCTTTATTAACTTTTTCGCCAGTAAATATAAATGAATTTTTAACAACAATTGCTTTCTTTTCAGATATAAATGGCATTGTTAAGGCTTCTTCAATAATTGTCGAAATATTTGTTTCATAAAGGTTAAATTTTATAAAATTAAAGTCATCTCTGTCCTCATTTAAGAATGCATTTGTCAGTTCATTACTTTTCTTTTCTACTAATTCAGGCACTTCACCATATATAGCCATAATATTGTTTGTCATAATTGTGAACTCCCTTTTAAAATATCAAACATTGATAATTATATCATGCTTGGGTAAAGCGTCACCAGTTCAATCAATTTGATTAGATGTAATATTCATATTGTGATCCAAATCTATTGTTATTTCTCCAAGGTCTTGAGTGTTCAAAATTTTACTGTTTACCGATGTTAACGTCTGCAACGTTTCTTTATTTGGCAAATGATATTTATTGTTTTTACCACTTGAAATAATACTAATAGTCGGTTTAATAGACTTTATAAATACTTCCGAACTACTTGTTTTACTTCCGTGATGTCCTACTTTCAATATATCAACGGTGGGAAGTTGATATAATTTCATCAATTTAGCTTCATTATTTTTCGTAGCGTCACCCAATAAAATCATTTTGTAGTTTTGATATTCAATAAGTAAGATAATGCTATGCTCATTTTTATCATCACTTGAAGAAATATCTCCGTGAAGGAATGAAATTTTACCGTTATTGAATTGGATAGAATCTATTTCTTTAGCATCTACTAATTGGATATTGTTATTTTTACACAAACGTATGAGTCTTGTTAGTTCTACTTTTGAATAGCTATATACATGAATATATAACTTTTTGATTCTTATGTGTTGAACGATGTAAGGAAGCTCGCCAATATGGTCTGCATGTGGATGCGTAATAATTAAATGATCTATTGAGGTAATCCTTTTACGTTTTAATGTAGGTAAAATATGATATTTGGCTATATTATGATTATCTATCGTACCGTCTCTAATTTCCTTGCCACCAGTATCAACCATAACAGTTTCTTTCATGCTTGTTTGAAATATTAAACTATCCCCTTGCCCAACATTAAAAAAAGTAATTGTACTCGTGTTAGGTTGGATATTAAAAACGCATAAAGATATAAACAAGACACATAGTAATACGAGTGATTTTATTTTTTTATGGCATAAAAAGATGAATATTAGTATTATCAATACTACAAAAAGCACATATTCAAAAGATGATTTTGGTGCAATAAAAACTTGATAAAATTTAAATTTCAAAAATAATTCTAAGAGATTATCGTGTAAGATATATATTTTATTGAATATTGCACTAAATAAAGGTATATCATTAACAAAATGATAAGTAAAAAATAATAATATTGCTAATGGGAAAATAATAAAACTATATAGAGGAACAAATAGTATATTAGAAAATAAGCCTATCCATTGCAATTGATTAAAATGAAAAATTGAAATGATTGAAGAAGAAAGCTGAGCTATTAAAGTAAGGATAATAATATTATTAAAAAAAGATAACTGTCTTATAAGTGGAAAGGAAACTAGAATAAAAAATGAAATAATAAATGAAAATTGAAAGCCTATATCATACAAATAGTCAGGTGTTATTAAAATCATAATGATAAAGATTAGACCTAAAATATCAATGGTCGACATTTTAGACTTATTAGAAATGAGAATGACGGTTATTGTAGCTAAAATTGCTCTCAATGCACTTGGTGCAAAATCGGTATAATATGCGAATATAATTAGAAATATGATAATTAAACCGTTAATAATCACTTTGGGTATATTAAGTCTAACTAGAGGTTGATATATAAGATAAGAAATAGTAGCAATATGCGACCCACTCACTGCTAATAAATGATAAATGCCTATGTCTTTGACCTTATCAATAAATTCAGTACTAATGCCATGAATATCACCACTAATTAAAGCAGTAATATATTCAGGATGCGATAGGCTTGAGTGAGTCAATTTTTGAGTAATATACGACGAATGCTTTTCAAATACATTTGAATTTTTTGTGATTTGGCACGTATTCGTGACTACTTTGTTAACAGAAACATAAGGGGTGTGATTTAAAACATTAACAATTTTACCTTTAATAACACATGATTTATTTTCAATGTCTTTTTCACTTAATTGATTGGTATTTAAGTGAAAGACGTACAATTGATCTTTGATAGTAAATTTACCTTTTAATTGCTTTCCTTGACGTTCGATATTAGATCCAAATTCGACCTTGGTAAATATGTTAGGGTTTATCTTGAAGAAATCATCTTTACTTACACTGTTTTGATTGTGAAAATGTTCAAAACTCACACCACAAAATACACAAATAATCATTAATAATATATGATGCATTTTAATTCTTCTTTGTATTGAAATGATAACTAATAAAAAAATAATCAAACACGACATTAATTTTAAATGTATCCATAGAATACCTATGAGAAAGGACAATGCAAAATAAATCATATATTAGTCAGTTAAATATTGAGCCACATTTCGAGCAGAAAAAGGTATTTTTTTGTATTCAATACCAGCTTGGTTTAATAATTGCAGCGCATATTCGTGATTGTGATAATCTTCAGCATAATATATTTGTTTAATGCCTGCTTGTATAATAGATTTTGTGCAATTAAGACACGGAAAGTGAGTGACATAGATAGTAGCACCCTCTGTTGATACACCCTGCTTAGCACATTGTAATAAAGCGTTCATTTCGGCATGTATGGTTCTGATACAATGGCCATCTTCAATTAAACATCCTTCATCAATACAATGCACCTCACCTGCAACAGATCCATTATATCCCCCTGCTATAATTCTATTGTCTTTTACTATCGTTGCCCCTACTGACAATCTTTGGCAAGTTGATCTTAGAGCTAGTAAATGGCTTTGCGCCATGAAATATTCGTCCCATTTTAATCTTTCCATTAAATTCACTCCGATTCAAATTTATTATCATTATTATAGAATATCTTTATATTTAAGCCAATCAACAAAGTTAGATTGTAATATAATCCTTAATCTTTTCGAAAGTTTTGTCACCGATGCCTTTGATATTTTTTAAATCTTCTATTGAATGAAACTGGTTATTCTTTGCCCTGTAATCTAAAATTTCTTTGACTTTTGTCGGTCCTACTCCTGGGATCTTTAGCAAATCAGTTTCACTCGCAGTATTCAAATTTATTTTGTCAGTAGTTAATGAATTTAAAGGTTTTGTATTACTACGCTTATTATTATCATCACTATGTGCTATAGTATTTTTCATTTCACTGGTAGATGGTATGTAAATCAATTTTTGATCTGTTAATTTTTCAGATAAATTGACTTGTGTCAAATCAGCATCTTTTTGTAATTTAGCTTTTTCCAATACATCTTTAATTCTATCTGATCCTTTCATTTTATATACATCAGGGTGCTCAACAGCGCCTTTAATATCTACAATTACCGTTTTATTTTCATCAATACCAGTATTCAACTCATCTTTCTTAGTTGCATCATTAATTTGTCTAGATGATTGACGTGTATTATTTTTTTCTTTTGAATTGTTTTGCGATGAAACGATTGGCATGTCATTGCTTGTTTCCTTAACAGGTTTAAGAAACATTAGTATACATGCGATAGCTATTATAATGGTCAAAGTGATCATCAGTTGAAATTTCCATTGCTTGATAAATGCCAATAATTCTATTTTATTTTTAAACAAAAAACTCATCTCCTTATATATATAAACGTTTAAGGAGATGAGTTTACTTTATTTATTTATAAGCTACGATAAATAAACGATCGCCGTTTTCATCGTGATTATTGCGATTAAAGTCGATAAATGTTTCGAATGCTTTAAATCCAATTGTCTTTAATAAACTAATGTAAGTATCTTTTTCAAAGGTTCTTTGATAGTGCGATTCATCAAATCGCTGATAAGTATCATCAGTATTTTTTACAAAGAAACTCATGTCGTGATACACACTATAAGGTTCATCACCGACAATAGCTTCCCATGCTAAAAAGATTGACTCATTTTCATCAATGTAACATTGATTATGAAACAACGTATTCATCTTTTGAATAGTATGGACATCAAATATAAAAACACCAGTTTCTGATAGATGATTAAAAACATTGATAAATGTTTCATTTACATCTTTGATATCAGGTAAATAATTCAGTGAATCACAAAATATTGTTATTACATCAAATTTAGTATTGAATGAAAAATCGGTCATATCGCCTTCTAACCATGTTACTTGATTAGATTTATTAGCAGCAATGGAGAGCATCTCTGAGCTTAAATCCATTCCTGTAACCGAACCAATAGTACTTAGTTGAGCAGTTAAACTGCCAGTTCCACAACCGATATCAAGGATTTTCGGCTTATGACTGAGATCTTGCGTATAATGGTTCACGATTTCAAACCACTTGTCATAAGGTTGATCTTGCGTAAGTTGATCATAAACTAAGCTCATCTCACCATATTGAGCCATCTAATACGCAACCTGCCCATATGATTCTATTGGCGCATCTTGATATAGCTTCTCAATATTATAATAATTACGTTCATCTTTATGGAAGATGTGGACCACAACATCTGCTAAATCAATTAACACCCATCTAGCACTTTGATACCCTTCCATACGTTTCACATCAATAGCTTGTTCATGTGCTGCCTCTTTTACTGCTCTAGCAATTGATTGAACTTGACGCTCATTATTACCGTGACAAACAACGAAATAATCTGTCATGTCACTGATACCTTTCATATTAAGAGAAACAATATCTTCTGCTTTTTTATTTTCTGTCGCATCGACAGCAATATTTAATAATTCTTCTGAATTCATTTAATCATCCTTTATCCTTTGATCACTATAATTATAATAGTTTAAACATGAAATCGTTGTGCCATAAACAGTTATATCCTTACTAATTAGGAACAGTACTGTTCGCTTAGAAATTTCATAAATTGTTTTATCTAAGCTACCTTGATTGTATGCCATATCTCTAATTTCTTCAACTCCTGGGGTTTTTCTTCCAGGCTCGATATAATCAGCAATAAACACAAGTTTTTCAGTTTTAGTCATTTCTTTTCGACCTGTAGTGTGATTCTTGATTGCAAGAAGCACTTCCTCGTCTTCAATACCAAATTCTGATTGCATGAGAGCAGCACAGACTGGTCCGTGTAAGATTTCTCCACCATAACTTAATAGTTCACTATCTAAATCGTGTTGTCTTACAATTTGGTACATTGTGCTTAGGTCATCATACTTGCAATAATCATGCAATACACCCGCTAAGTTAGCTTTATCTTTATCACCATCATAAATTTCTGCAAGTTTTACTGCGGTTTCAGCTACTCTCAATGAGTGCTTAAAACGTTTCTCCGGTAGTTTATCTTTAACGAGTTCAATCGCTTTATCAATTTTCATAAAATCCTTCCTCTCTTATATAGTCGTGAATACTACGAGGAACCAAGATATTTATTGGTTGTTTATTTTTTACACGATTTCGAATCAATGATGAACTAATATCCATTCGCGGTATATTAACCGATATCATTGATTCGTCGACCTCTTGATAATTAACATCTCTGTTCACAATTACAAATGTAATGAGTTGTTTTAACTTTTCAATTTTATACCATTTATCTAATTGTTTATACTGATCTGTTCCGATAATGAAATAGATATTCGCATCTTTTTCATTATTAACGATATCTTTTAGCGTTTCATAAGTGTAACTTTGACCTTTTCTCTCAAGTTCAATTTCACATATTTCACCAAAACCTAATTCTTCTATAGCAAGTTGTATCATTTTGATTCGATATTTAGCATCTAAATAGTCATCATGCGTTTTCAATGGTGCCATATAACTTGGTAAAAAATAAAATTTGTCAGGTTTAAGTTGATGATAGACTTCATTTGCAACTAACAAGTGTGCAGTGTGGATTGGGTTGAATTGACCACCATAAAGCACTATTGATTTTTTATTCATCATTTACGGTAATGTGATTTCTTTATTATCAACTGATTCTCTATAAATGACAATCATCGAACCAATCACTTGAACAACTTCACTATTAGTTGCATCACTTAATGTTGACGCTAATTCATTTTTATCATCAAAGTTATTTTGTAACACATGTATTTTAATTAACTCGCGATTTTCAAGTGTATCATCAATTTGAGCAATCATATTGTCATTAATGCCTGCTTTACCAATTTGAAAAATAGGGTCTATATTGTGAGCTAAACTTCTTAAATATCTTTTTTGTTTTCCTGTTAACATATTAAACTCCTTTTAATTTGTTTAGTACTGCGTATTTCATTTCTAGTATATTAGGCTGTTTGCCGGTCCAAATTTTAAAACTTTCAGCGCCTTGGTTTATGAACATATCCAGGCCATTATAAACCGTATTGCCTTTAAGTTCTGCTTCTTTTAAAAATTTAGTCTTATATGGAATATAAATAATATCACTAACGAGTGTACTTGATGACAAATTATCTAAGCTAATAACCATATCATCGTTATTATTTAATCCAGCAGATGTCGTATTGATTATAATATCAAATTCATCTAAATATTGTTCTGCTTGTTCTAATGAAATTGGATTAATATCCATATCCCACGTCTCAAATCTACGCATTGTTCTGTTAGCGATTGTTAATTTTGGTTGTACAATTTTACTGAGTTCATTTGCAATTCCCTTACTAGCACCACCAGCACCAAGGATTAAAACATAAGCATTTTCTAAATCGGGATAAACTTGTTTCAAGCCCATCACATAACCAATACCATCTGTATTATAACCTATCCATTTATTGTTAATAATTTTCACAGTATTAACAGCTCCAACAGCTTTTGCTTGGTCATCAATTTCATCCAGATAAGGAATAATTCTTTCCTTATGCGGAATCGTAACATTGAATCCATTAATATGGTTATCTTCAATAATTTGTCTAATATCATGGAAGTCTTGTGTGGGAATATGCAACGCTTCGTATGTGTCTTCCATATTTAATGATTTAAAATTAACTTGATGCATGACTGGAGATAATGAATGCGATACGGGATCACCTATTACTGCATACTTCATAAATAACCCACCTTACATTATTGAATTTCTTAGGATTACATCAACATTTTTAGGGACGCGTACAATGACTTTTGCACCAGCTTCAATTGTTATAAATCCTAGACCTGATATCATTATGTCTTTCTTTTCCTTACCAGTTTCAAGACGTACAGCCTTTGTATCACTCATATCGAAGTGGTCAGGATTATTTGGTGGTGTCAAAACATTACCAATTTGATTTCGCCATAAATCATTTGCCTTTTCCGTTTTAGTTCGATGTATATTCAAATCATTTGAAAAATAACAAACGAGTGGTCTTTTTCCACCTGATACATAATCAATTCTAGACAGTCCACCAAAGAATAACGTTTGTCCTTCATTAAGTTGAAAAACTCTTTGTTTTATTTCATTTTTAGGTACGATTATTTTCAATTCTTTCTCAGATACATAGTGTGTCATTTGATGAGACTGAATAATACCCGGCGTATCGTACATGAATGTTTTTTCATCTAAAGGTATATCAATTAAATCTAATGTAGTTCCTGGAAATCTAGAAGTGGTTACAACATCTTTTTCGCCCACACTTTGTTCAATCAATTTATTTATAAGTGTTGATTTACCTACATTCGTAGTACCGACAATATATACATCTTGATTATGTCTATGCTTATCAATCGATGCTAATAAATCTTCGATTCCCCAACCTTTTTGTGCAGAAATAAGTATAACGTCGTCAGCTTCTAAGCCATATTTTCTAGCAGTTTTTTTGAGCCACTCTTTTACACGACGTTTATTAATTTGCTTAGGTAAAAGATCTAATTTATTAGCAGCTAATATTATTTTTTTATTGCCTACAATTCGTTTCAAGGCATTGATAAATGAACCTTCAAAATCGAAAATGTCAACAACATTCACAATTATTCCTTGTCGATCAGATAATTCATTGAGTAAATTTAAAAAATCTTCACTATCCATTCCGACATCTTGAATTTCGTTATAATTTTTTAATCTGAAACAGCGTTGACAAATAACGTCCTCTCTAAAAAGGTTATGTTCTGGAACATATCCAGGTGCACTTTTATCATCTGATTGAAGTGGTGCACCGCATCCAATACATTTTAATGTGTCATCCAATCAATTTTCCTCCCATGTGATATAGCCTTTATTTTTAAAGTAATTTAATAATCGACGCTCAATAATACGGTTGAATTTAGTAATAAATCCATCTGTACGTTTCACAGGCACAACCATAATTGTATATAAGCCATTACGATTACCACCAAAAACATCCGTTAACATTTGGTCTCCAATTACAATGGTTTCCTCAGGTTTGATATTCATTTGTTTGATAGCTTTTTTAAATGCTTTGCCCATAGGTTTTCTTGCTCTAAAAATGAAATCTACATTTAAGTCTTTAGAAAAGCTTGAAACTCTATCTTCATTATTATTAGATACAATAGTGATTGTAATACCTAATTCATTTGCTTTTTTAAACCATTGTTGTATTTCTATAGTTGGCGATTTTACATCCCACCCAACTAATGTATTATCTAAATCTGTAATAATACCTTTAAAACCAGCCTTAGCTAATTTTTCAATATCGATTTGAAATACAGACTTAACATAATCATTTGGCATAAAATATTTCTTTATTAGTCCCATTTATTTATCACCTTTATTAATATTTATAAAACTTTAATTAATGCTTCAACTATTGAACTTGATGATTTAGCAGCTTTACCGAGGAATTCCTCGAAAGATATATCTGCTTTACCATTCGCTAAATCGGATACTGCACGTGTCACGATAAATGGAACATGAAATTGATAGCATGTCTGTGCAATTGCAGTTGCCTCCATTTCAACAGCCATAGCATTAGGAAATTGTCGTTTTATCGTTAAACGTTGCTCAACGCTTCCAATAAAACTATCACCACTCACAATTTGGCCTATTTTAGCAGTATAATTTTGTTGTTTAATAACTTGTTCAGCTAAGTTTAATAGTTCTTGATTTGACTCAAATTTAGAAGGCATTTGAGGTACTTGTCCAAATTCGTAACCAAATGCAGTTGCATCAACATCATGATATTTTACATCATTACTAATCAACATATCTCCTACAGATAAGCTTTCATCTAGCGCACCGGCAGATCCAGTATTGATAATGAGTCTAGGATTGAATTTCTCAATTAATAATGTTGTTGAAATAGCGGCATTCACTTTACCAATACCACTTTGCGTTAAAACAACTTCTGTTGTATTTAATTTCCCTCTATAAAATTTAACATGTGCAACAGAAATTTCATCCATCTCTGTTAATTTATCTTTTAAAATAGCTACTTCTTCTTCCATAGCTCCTATAATTCCTATCATATTTACACCTCAGTCTTTATCTTAGCAATTGCTATTTTATCATATAATTTCATTCATCACGACAATGTTTCATCACTCCGTATTTAAAATAATAAATTCCTTACACATTCATCTCTTTTTATAAATTTCACAAGTGAAAAAGAGAATAAATGCTACAAAAAAAGAGTGAGATGGAATTCAATTTGAATTCAAAATCTCACCCTTCCTATGTGTAATTTAAATTGAGAAAAGCATACTACCACTAACTTCTCAGCTCAATTTTTCATAGTGAATTTAATCAGATATTTTTATAAAAGTATTAATCTATAACCCAGAATTTTAAGCAAATCTAATGCTATATGTCTTATACCGTATAAAAGCCATTTATCCTTTCCAAAGTGCAGCTAAATCTTGTAATGAGAAGATACCTGTTACAATGGTTACAATAACTGCTACAATACCAAAGATTAGCATCCACGTTGGATGTTTATAATCTCCAACAATATCTTTTTTACGACTTGCAATAAGTATCGCTCCAAGTGTGATAGGTAAAATCCAACCATTAATTGCACCAGCAATAATAAGTAAACTAATAGGTTTACCAATAAATAGGAAAATTAATGTCGAAATTACGATAAAGACGATTACAATTAGATTATTTTTAGTTAATAAAGATTTATGTAATGTTCTTAAGAATGTAGCACTTGTGTATGCTGAGCCAATAACAGAAGACATGGCAGCTGCAAAGATAACGACACCGAAAATATTCTTACCAATCGGTCCAATTGCATGTTCAAAAACTGAAGCAGGTGGATTATCGGCACTTAAAGTTACACCAGTTACAACTACACCTAATACTGCTAAGAATAATAAAGTTCTCATAATACCTGTTGTTAATATACCTGCAATTGCAGAGCGGTTTACAAATGGTAAGAACGCTTTACCCTTCATACCAGAATCTAAAAGTCTATGTGCACCTGCGAAAGTAATATAACCCCCTACAGTACCTCCGACTAATGTAATAATAGGTAAAATTAATTTAACCGGCTGTTCTGGCGCGAATGTGTGTACTAATGCATCACCATATGGCGGGTTTGAAACTACCATAACATATGCAACTACGAGTATCATTACAACCCCTAAAATCATCGAAACAACGTCCATGATCTTTTGACCACTTCTACTAACAAAAATTAAAATAGAGAAAATAGCTGTAATTGCAGCACCCCATTTGATATCTAATCCAAACATAGCGTTTAAGCCTAAGCCTGCACCAGCAATATTACCTATATTAAATGCAAGCCCCCCAAATGCAATCAATATTGAAATTAATGTACCTAAACCAGGCATCACTTTATTTGACACTTCTTGTCCACGTAAACCAGTAACTACAAGGACACGCCAAATATTAATTTGTGCGCCTATATCAATGATAATTGAAATTAATATTGCAAATGCAAAACTAGCATAAAACTCAGCTGTAAATACAGCTGTTTGAGTAAGGAATGCTGGGCCAATAGCAGAAGTTGCCATTAGGAACACAGATCCATATAATAATCGTCTGTGGTTCTTCGTGAATTTAAATTCCTTCTCATTCGGATTTATTTCTTGATTTGGATTTTGATTAAAGTTTTCTCCCATAATTGGTCCCCCTTATAAGGATTGAATATCAATGCCTTCTTTCGTTAATTTTTCTCTAATTTGTGATACAAATTCTAAAGCATGAGCACCATCACCATGCACACAGATCGTATCCGCTTTTAGATTGATTTCTTTTCCATTTTTGCTAACCACTTTGTTTTCAATAACCATTTTTAAAACTTGATCTAACGCTTCTTCAGTGTTAGTGATGACTGCATCTGCCTCTTTACGACTAACGAGTTGACCATTATCTTCATATCGTCTATCAGCAAACACTTCAGATGCAGTGCGTAAACCTAATGCTTCGGCCTCAGTAATTAGTAATGTATTTGACAATCCTACTAAGACAAGTGAAGCATCAAAATCATAAACTGCTTGTGCAATAGCACGCGCAATATTTTGATCTTTAGCCCCCATGTTATACAGTGCGCCGTGTGGTTTTACATGATTAATACGCGTTTGATGTACTTTACAGAAACCATCTAAAGCGCCTAGTTGATAGATAACTAAATTATAAATTTCTTTAGGTGAAATATCCATATTTCGGCGACCAAATCCTTTTAAATCTGGTAATCCTGGATGCGCACCTATTCCTACACCGTTGTCTTTAGCGAGTTTAATAGTGTCATACATCACATTTTCATCACCTGCATGGAAGCCACAAGCAATATTAGCTGAAGTGATTAATGGAATGATTTGATTGTCACCGCCAAATGAATAATTTCCAAATGCTTCGCCTAAGTCACAATTCAAGTCTATGCGCATTATAGCTCCACTCCTTCAATAATTTGATGTTTTTCAAGGAATTTAATATCTACTTCACTAGCATCATCATCTGCATATAATGGGTAATTTAAAACTGCGTATAAAAAGTCAGCAGTTGTTGTAAAGCCTTCAATTACCATTTCATCAAGCGCTACTTTCAATTTGTTAATCGCAGTTTGTCGATCTGTATCTTTAACTATAACCTTTGCGACAAGTGAGTCATAATATGGTGATACTTGGTATCCTGGATATAGTAAAGAATCAACACGAATATTGAACCCTTGAGGTAAATGTAATTTTTTTACTTTACCAGGCGTAGGTTGGAATTTCTTCTCTGGATTTTCAGCATTGATACGCGCTTCGATTACGTGTCCATTGAATACGATGTCATCTTGACCGAAAGGAAGTTTATCATGCTGCATTAAATACAGTTGCGCTTGTAATAAGTCTCTATCAGCACGCATTTCTGTGACAGTATGTTCTACTTGTATACGTGCATTCATTTCTATAAAGTAATGTGCATCTTTTGTAACTAAAAATTCTATTGTACCTGCACTTCGATAATTTGAAGCTTTGGCAACGGCAACTGCATCTGCACAAATTTGTTTTCGTCTTTCCTCTGTTAATGCTGCACAAGGAGACTCTTCAATTAACTTTTGATTTTTGCGTTGTACTGAGCAATCTCGTTCTCCTAAATGTACATAGTTACCTTTTCCATCACCAATGATTTGAACTTCAACGTGTTTTGCTACAGGTATAAAAGCTTCGACATAGACTCTGTCATCATTAAAGTACTTCTGCCCTTCGCTTTTTGCTTCTTTTAATGATTTTTCAAGTTGTTCAGGTTTCTTAACGATACGGATACCTTTACCGCCACCGCCACTAGCTGCTTTTAAAACGACAGGGTAACCAATTTCATCTGCAAGTTGTTTAATTTCTTCCACTGAATTGACAGCACCTGTTGATCCAGGAATGACGGGTACTCCCGCAGCGTCTACTGTTTGACGCGCAGTTATTTTATCACCCATCAGCTCCATTGTTTTTTTACTTGGACCAATGAAATGAATATCATTTTCTTCTACCTTTTCAGCAAAAGTTGTACTTTCTGATAAAAATCCGTACCCTGGATGGATCGCATTCGCACCTGTTATTTCAGCTGCACCAATGATACGTTCAATATTTAAATAACTATCTAAAGGATTGGCTTCTCCAATACAAACTGCTTGATCAGCTAAGCTAACATGTAGACTTTGCTCATCTCCTTTAGCATATATCGCAACAGTCTCTATACCCATTTCACGACAGGCTCTAATAATACGGACTGCAATTTCTCCTCTATTTGCTACTAAACAACGGTACATTTAGCTGTCCCCCTTTATTTAAGTTTAACTAGTACTTGATCATATTCAACATTTGTACCATGATCTGCTACTATTTCAACGACTTCTCCATCTACATCGCTTGTAATTTCATTCATAACTTTCATTGCTTCAACATAACCGATGATATCTCCAGATTTAACTTTATCTCCAACTTTAATTTGAGGATCAGTTAATTCTTTACTATCTTGTAAAAAGAATGTACCAACCATTGGTGAAGCTATTTCTTTAGAAGCATCTTCATTTGAACTAGATTCGACTTGTTGTTGATTATCATTATTCACAGCACTTGTACTTGCTACACTTTGATTAGCAGATTCACTGATTACTTGAGCGCCCTCTGTGAAGTCTAATTCTAGTTCACTTTTATTATCTTTAAATTTAAAGCGTTTTACGCCATTTGATTTAACTAAATTAATAACTTCCTCAATTTTTTTAATATTCATCTTGTTATTACTCCTCTTCAATTAATTTTGCTAATTTTTGTGATGTTGGTCGCATTGAATGCATATTAAATATTGGTGCATTTGTCACAGAGTTCAATTTGTCACTGAACTTTTGATTAAACGACTGCAACATCTCATTTGCTTCATCTACAGAAGTCCATTTGAACTGTATCATATCTCCTGGCTTGAATTGTGCTAGTTTCTTAAGGTCCAATTGACTTACTGTAGCTATCTTTGTATAACCACCGACTGTTTGTTTGTCATTTAATAGAATGATTGGATTCCCATCGTTAGGTACTTGAATACTACCTAATCCTACTGGTTCAGAAATGATATCCGCACCATTTTCAGGTGGAATTTGATTGCCTATAAGTCTATATCCCATACGATCAGATTGATCAGATATTTTATATTCAGATTCAACTAAATTTTTTCGTTTTTCTTCAGAAAAGGCATCAACTTGCGGACCTTCTATAATGTGAATAATATTGTCTTGTTCAACTGCATCATAATCAATTGATTTTCCAAGATTTACTTTATAATTGCTATTTTGCACGACTTGAATATGATCATCTTTTTTCAATGCTCTTCCGTAAAAACCACCCACGCCACTTCTAGTATGCGTTGAATAGCTATCTGCAACTTTTTCAATATCAAGTGAATGACCAAAGAAAATATAGCCACGTGCACCACGTATTACAGGTCCTAATTCAAGGATATCGCCTTTATTTGCCAAGACAACACTGTTATTTGTTATTTTGGCGTTGTTTAATTTTGCATTGAACTGGCCGCCTGTCAATACAAACGTGTTATTTTGAGTGAATTGTATTGTTGGTCCGATAATTGTAAATTCCAAACTTGGACCATCGTTAGCAATCAATTGTCGTCCTAAGTCATAACTAAATTGATCCATAGCACCAGAGCCTGAAAAACCTAAATGTTGAAATCCAAAACGTCCTTTGTCTTGTACCGTGGTGAACAGTCCTGGTTTTATAATTTTAATGCCCATTACACCTCACCCACTTTTCTTTATTAAATTGACCGTCGTTGATTTCTTTTTTAATTTGGTTATACGTTTGCTCGTCAATTGCATAAAATTTAATATAATCACCAGCTTCGTACAATGTCATAGGTTCAGCATATTGATCGAACACTTTTAATGGTGTTCTACCAATAATTTGCCAACCACCCGGTGAATCTGATGGATATAATCCCGTTTGATTATTAGCGATTCCTACAGAACCGGCATTTATCTTAACTCGTGGTTCAGCTCTTCTAGGTGTATGAATACGTTCATCTAACCCACCTAAGAATGGGAAACCTGGCATAAAACCAAGCATATAAACAAGATATTCATTTTCTGTATGAATTTGGATAACTTCCTTTACAGATAAATGATTATGATTTGCTACCTCTTCTAAATCCGGGCCCATCTCAGTATTATATAGTACAGGAATATATATAATATTCTTATTTGAAGTTGAATCAACTTTTGAAAGTTTAAGATTATCTAATTCTAATTTTTCAATTAATTGCTTGTAATCAATTAAATCATTATTAAAATTTATCATAATTGCTCGATAAGACGGGATTACATCCTTAATGTCTGGTATGTTTTTAGACAGAATA
The DNA here is from genome assembly GCF_017893165.1 of Staphylococcus sp. GDX8P54P. Taxonomy (NCBI): domain Bacteria; kingdom Bacillati; phylum Bacillota; class Bacilli; order Caryophanales; family Staphylococcaceae; genus Staphylococcus; species Staphylococcus sp. GDX8P54P. The sequence goes on along the minus strand of NZ_JAESMM010000027.1, from coordinate 15,045 downwards.
TATTGAGTAGTTAGATTAACTTCTTGATAATTATCTTCGCTAATCTCTTCTTTGAAATATAGCAATAGCGATTGCTCATTTATAACTTTAACTTCCAACCTATTGCCTCCCTTTTATACTTTCATTTGATTATATTGTATTTCTAAAAGTATTGATTTAACAAAAGTATCAACTTTCAAATTTTTCTATTATGTATAAAAAAATTATAACATTTTCATATCTTAGTTGTTTAATAAGTATTTCAAATTGTGAATAATAAAAAAAGTAAGGCATGATGTAATCGCTTACTTTTATGTATACTTAACAATTCATTCAATTGTATTCACAATGTTATTTAAGCATATAAAACAAAATTTGTCATGAAAAAGTTCAGATTTTCAAATTAATTTGATAAAATATAAATAGATATTCGTTACTTTAAGGATACTTATAGCTTAAATAGTTAAAAATGTAATCAATATAGCAAGCGCGGTCGGATAAACCTTTTAGTTGTTAAAAATAAGTTGAACTTAACCAAAAATGATACAGCATTTGACATTAAAAACGAGAGTGGAACAGAATTTTTTAAATTCAATGTCCTACTCTCGCAAGAATGACTAAAACTGAGAAAAGCTTAATTTAAATGCCCTCTCAGTTTAGTTATTTACTGCCTTTTTTGAAAAAAGCAGTTGTATATTATTGTCTCAGACACAAATTAATCATTGTTATAAATAGAGATTATTTGATATCTACGATTTTAACGTTAATTTCTCCACCGTTTGGTAAAGGCACACGTACTTCATCTTTTAAACTTTTACCAATTAATGCTTTAGCCATAGGTGATTCGTTTGAGATTTTGCCGTTAAATGCATCTGCTTCAGCAGAACCAACGATTTGGTAACTTTCTTCTTCATCTCCAGGTAACTCAATAAAAGTTACAGTTTTACCAATTTGAACAACATTATTATCACCTGTATCTTCAATGATTAATGCATATCTAAGCATATGCTCGATACGTTGAATGTCTTGTTCAATGAATCCTTGTTCATCTTTAGCAGCATCGTACTCAGAGTTCTCAGAAAGGTCACCAAATGAACGTGCCACTTTAATTTTTTCTACAACTTCAGGACGTTTAACCGTTTTTAATTCTTCTAATTCTTTTTCTAATTGTTCATAACCCTCTTGAGTCATTGGATATTGTTTTTGATTTTCCATTATGTCATCTTCCTTTTTCAGTTAATATGTTTGCGTCAATTAAAATTTATTGAATACATTTATTTTTAATATACATTGTAACTTACTTATTGTTTACTAACCAATGTTTGAATTTTTGTTGTCATAATATCTATTGCTACTTTATTACTTCCACCTTCTGGAATAATAATGTCAGCATATTTCTTTGTTGGTTCAATGAATTGATTGTGCATTGGTTTAACAACATTTAAATATTGGTTAATTACCGATTCCATTGATCGACCACGCTCTTTAGTATCACGTACGAGTCGTCTTAGAATTCTTAAGTCTGCATCAGTATCAACGTATATTTTGACATCCATCATATCACGAAGTGTTTTATTTTCTAAAGCAAATATACCTTCTACGATAATAACATCTTTAGGTTCAAATGCAATGGTTTCATTACTTCGTGTATGATTTGTGTAATCGTACGTTGGAACTTCAACTGCATGACCATTACGTAAATCCTTTAAATTTTCAATGAGCAAATCATTGTCAAAGGCAAAGGGATGGTCATAATTTGTTTCAAGACGCTCTTCAAAAGTTAAATGTGATTGGTCTTTATAATAATAATCTTGAGCAAGAAGTGCAACACTATGTCCTTCTAAATTTTTCATGATTTCATTAGTAACTGTTGTCTTACCAGATCCAGAGCCACCGGCAATACCAATAATTGTTGTGTTTGCCATTATCTAATTTCCTTTCTCATCATGTTCTTAGGGTAAATTGGATGATCTACCTTAATTTGTACAATTTGAAGTGGATGACGTGCAGCATCTAATTGATTGCCTTCCTCATCGTATATGGCATCAATCACTTGTCTAAAGCTTTCAATTTCAGGTCCAAAGAATTCAATTTCTTGACCAGGTTTAAAGTGATTTCTTTGTTGAATAGTAGCAATTTGTGTTGCCTCATCATAATCTAATACTAATCCACAAAAATCATAAGGTGATTTTTTATTTTGCTGAACACCAAACATTTGCTCTTCATAACCTGGTGTACCTTCAAAGAAAGCTGGCGCTGTATCTCTATTAGCACATTTATCTAATTCTATTAACCATTCAGGATTTATTTTAAAGTGCTCTGGATCTTCAGCATAGGCATCAATTACTTTTCGATAAACTGAAACTACAGTAGCAATATAATGTATCGATTTCATACGACCTTCTATTTTAAGGGAGTCAATGCCAATATCCATCATTTGTGGTATGGATTCGATTAATTTTAAATCTTTAGGACTCATAGCGAATGGGATAACGTCGCCCTCTTGATAATAAAGATCTAAATCACCATCATTATCAACCTCTAACAAATCATAATCCCAACGACAACTTTGACAACACCCTCCTCTATTAGAGTCTCTCGCTGTCATGTGATTACTAAGTGTACAACGACCTGAATAGGCAATACACATAGCACCATGGATGAAAGCCTCAATTTCAATGTCAACATTCTCTTTCATTTCCTTCATTTCCATAGCGCCTGTTTCACGAGCTAATACCACTCGGTCTAATCCTTCTTCTTTCCAGAATTCTACAGCTTTAGTATTAGATAATGATTGTTGTGTTGATAAGTGTATTTCTAATTTTGGTGCAACTTGCTTACAAGTTTCTATGATTAAAGGGTCTGCTACAATAATACCTGTAGCTCCAGTTTTTTCTAATTCAATTAGATACGATTCCAACCCATCAATATTTTCATCATGTGCAATAATGTTAGTAGTCACGTATATTTTAGCATTATATTGATTTGCAAATTCAACGCCCTCTTTAATTTCAGCCATTGTAAAATTATCAGCGTTAGAACGTAGACCATATTCTTGGCCACCTAAAAATACGGCATCTGCACCATAATGAACAGCAATTTTTAATTTCTCCAAATTACCAGCAGGCGCTAATAATTCAGGTTTTTTGATTTTACTTTTTACTTGAGATTGAACGTCAGTTAAAGTTTTCAAGTTTAGCGCCTCCTTTTAATATACGGTTTGTTTATACAAGAATCCTTCGTCAAATGGACGATGTTCTGGTTGAATGTCTTCAATTGGGTCTACTAGCATAAATTTTTCGTCTTCATATGCTTCAGGATCTTCATTGTATAAATCAATCGCTTCTCTGTATTGAGCTGTAACAACGTTGATATATTCTTCACTCTGTAATATACCGTCAATCTTAAATGAATCAATACCAGCTTCAAACAATGGTTCAAGTTCTTCGATTAAACAGATGTCATTCGGAGACATGATATGTGTGCCATTAAAATCCTCAAATACAGGATATTTATTATCACGTTCTTCGTCATAGAGTAATAGTTCACGTTCATCATTTTCACGTTTAATCTTCATTTGTCTATCTTGAAATGTATAATAGTTTCCAAGTAACATCCGTTTAGATTGGAACATACATGTCATCCCATGGACTTGAACTTCAATTTCGACATTTGCATTCTCTTTAATATTTATAATTTCATCTAAGTTTAATTCTCTGGCAAGAAGTGCACGTTTCGCACCGCGTTTACCCCAATAGTTACATTGGAAATAGTTGGTAACAATTGTTTCGGCATCCCAATTTAAAGGTATGGGATTTTGTTGATTTTTTACGTACATAACAACTGCAGGATCGCCAAAGATAATACGATCCACATTGATTTCGTGTAAGAAATTAATGTAGTCTTCCAATGCGTTTAAATGATAGTTATGGAAAATACCATTTACAGCGACATAGATTTTTTTATCATGTTCATGTGCTAATTTAATTGCTTTTTTTATATCTTCTCGATTAAATTCTCCCGGTAATCGTAACCCAAATTTTTGCTCACCAATGACAAAGGCATCCGCGCCAATATCGATTAGTGTTTCTAAATGTGTTAAAGATTTAGGAGTAACGAGTAATTCCGTCATAATTATTCTCCTTTAATTGAAATAGCTAACCCATCATCCATATTGATAAAATTTGTACTGTAATTTTTTTGATTCATTAACCATTCATTAAATTTTTGGACTTTTTTCACCATTTGCTTAACATTTCTGGAACGAACAATATCTATGTTCGATACAAAACCGTGATATAAAACATTATCTGTAATCACTAGTCCACCTTTTTTTAATAATGGTGTATAATATTCAAAAAATTTCTTAGATTGCGCTTTAGCTGCATCAATAAAGATAATATCATATACTTTGTCATCGACTTGACTATATTGCTCTAAGGCATTGCCTTCTATTAATCGTATTTGTGATGAATAACCATAAGTTTCAAAATTTGTTTTAGCTTGCGTAATCATTTTCTCATCACGTTCTATTGTTGTAATTTGAATGTCATCTGATACCGATGCAAAATGCATTGAACTATAACCTATCGCAGTACCAATTTCCAATATATTTTTTGCACCATGGATTCGAATTAATTGTTTGATCATTTCTAGAGATAATCTGTCTACAATTGGTACAGCATTCTCTTCTGCATAGCTTCTTAATGATTCAATCTGATTATCTGTTTTAGATTGTATCTCCAATAAATATTGCTGATTAGCTTCCATTTACTTACTTCCTTTTTTAAGACAAAATGACATTAAAAAATAAACCAGTCTCTATTAAATTAAGTTTTAATCACCGATGACTTATAAATAACCTAAATCAAATGACGTCAACTCATGTGTATAATTGTATGACTGATTTAAATATTTATTAAAATACTTGTCTAGTTATAAGAATTTAACTTTAAATATTTTATCACATATTTGATTGTAAATTAAGGTGTAACAAGTAAAAAAACATGATTTTGTCAATCAAAAAGGAGCAGAAAAGAATTCGCTTTGAATTCTTTATCCACTCCCACTACAACATTATTGAGTTAACTCAGCTAAACATATGCACTAAGATTGTTCAATTCATAATTACGAATTGACTATTTAACTTCCATTCATCTATAAATGTGAAGAATGAATGCATCATTTACTCTTCCATATTTGTATTTACTACTTCTTCAATCATGTCCCATTCTTCATCTGTTTCGATAGGTACTAATTTACCACCATCGCCTGATTCATCAGGTTCATTTATCATTGGAATAAGTTCAATCATATCATCGTCGTCTGATTGTGCGCCCTCTTCTGCTAAGATAACATATTCCTTTTTGAATTCTGGATGGTAAAATTCTAACATTTTTCGATATAAAACTTCATTACCATTTTCATCAAATAAAGTTAATAATTCTTCTTCATTGCTAATATCTAATTCTACGTCATGGTTATGGTCATGATTATGTTCAGTCATCTTTATATCTCCTTTATTGGATTGAGTCTAAATAGCCTTGCAATATAAATACTGCTGCCATTTTATCAATTACTTTTTTTCTTTTTTGTCTTGAAACATCTGCTTCAAGTAATGAACGCTCTGCTGCCATAGTACTTAATCGTTCATCCCACATTATAATCTCTATATCAGGTAAGCTTTCTTGAAGCAACTCCTTATATTTTAACGAAGCTTCTCCACGAAAGCCAATAGAATTATTCATATTCTTTGGTAAACCAATCACTACAGAACCAACATGATGTTCTTTAATGATAGCTACTAATTGATCTATACCGAAATCTTCTTGTTCCTCGTTAATTCTTAGAGTGTCCAATCCTTGGGCAGTCCAACCCATTAAATCGCTAATAGCAATGCCAACTGTTTTACTACCTACATCTAAACCTAAAATTTTATGCGTTAACATGGACTATTTCTTGTTCTCTTTTAAGTAATTTGAAACGAGTTCTTCCATAATAACGTCACGATCAATGTGTCGAATCTGATTTCTAGCATCATTTTGACGAGGTATATAGGCTGGATCTCCAGAGAGTAAATACCCAACGATTTGATTGACAGCATTGTAACCACGTTCTTCTAATGTTCGGTGTACATTATTTAACACAGTTTCGACATTATCTTTAGGAATTTCTTCATAGTCAAACTTCATAGTTTTATCAATATTATCCATAGGTGCGACACTCCTCTATAACGGTTTATCTTACATACACCAATTTTACACTAGTTGATTACAAAGTTATAGTTTTTTAATGTAATCTTTAATAAAGCGTAATGCTTCTGAGATATTTTCAGGTTGCGTACCGCCACCTTGAGCCATATCAGGGCGACCGCCACCTTTACCACCAACGATAGGTGCCATATTTTTAATAATATCCCCAGCTTTGATGCTGTCAGTTTGTTCTTTAGGTACAGTTGCGATTAATGACACTTTATCTCCTAAATTACTTGCTAAGATAATGATAGCATCTTGTTGTTTAGATTTAAAATCATCCATTGTTTGTCTGATTTCTTTAGCATTTGATACCTCGACTTCTGTAGCTAATACTTTAAATCCATTTATATCTTCAATTTGTTCCTCAATATTACCCATCTTAAGTGCTGTAATTTCTTTGTTGCGTTGCTCTAATTGTTTATGAAGTTGTTTTTCTTCTTCTTGTAATTGTACAATTTTATCAAAAACTTGATTGTCAGATTTTACTTTAACTTGATCTTTAACAGCATTAAATTTCGTTTGAATATTCTCTAAATAAAGGAATGCTGACTTACCAGTCAATGCTTCAATACGTCTAACACCCGCACCTGTTCCTGACTCGCTAACAATTTTGAAAAGACCAATTTCAGCAGTGTTACTTACGTGAATACCACCACATAGTTCTATTGAAAATGGCGCCATATTTACAACGCGTACAATATCACCGTATTTTTCACCGAATAAAGCCATAGCACCCATTTGTTTAGCTTCATCAATTGGCATTTCTTGAATATTAACTGAAATACCTCTCCAAATTTCTTCGTTAACACGTCTCTCAACACGATCTATTTCTTCTTGACTCATAGGACCAAAATGTGAGAAGTCAAAGCGTAATCGTTCACTTTCGACTAAAGAACCAGCTTGGTTAACATGTTCTCCTAGTACCTCTTTTAAAGCAGCGTGAAGTAAGTGAGTGGCACTGTGATTTTTTTGAATATCTTTTCTTTCATCTCTATTTACACTTGCATCTACATTACTATTAATAGTAACTTGGCCGAATTGGACTACACCTTGATGTAAATTTTGACCATTAGGTGCTTTAGTTACTTCGGTTACTTCTATTTCAAAGTTTTCATTGCCTACGGTTCCTTTATCCGCTACTTGTCCACCACTAACTGCATAAAATGGTGTTTCTTCCAAAATGAAGTAAACTGTTTCTCCAGGCTCAGCACTTTCAACTGATTCACCATTATAAATTAAATCTGTTAATGTTGTTTGATAATCTGTCGTTTCATAGCCAACGAATTTACTATTTGTAGTAATATTTTTGAGCACTTCACTTTGAATTTGCATTGATTGTGAACTTTGACGTGCTTCTCGAGCTCGTGTACGTTGTTGTTCCATTTCTACTTCAAATGTAGCCATATCTACAGAAATGCCTTCTTGACTAGCTAATTCTTCAGTTAATTCAATTGGGAAACCATACGTATCATATAATTTAAAAGCATCTGATCCGTTAATTTCGTTTGTTGAATCTTTGGCTTTAGCTAGTAAATTATTTAAAATTGCTAAACCTTCTTGAAGTGTTTCGTGGAAACGTTCTTCTTCAGATTTAATTACACGTTTAATAAAATCTGCTTTTTCTTTAACATTAGGGTAATAAGGTTCCATAATGTCTGCAACAATATCAACCAATTTATACATAAACGGTTCATTAATGTCTAATGTTTGACTGAATCGAACCGCTCTACGTAGAAGTCGACGTAATACATAGCCTCTTCCTTCGTTTGCAGGTAATGCACCATCAGCTATTGCAAATGCAATCGTACGAATATGGTCTGCGATGACTTTAAATGCTATATCATGCTCACTATTTTCTAAATACGTTTTGCCAGCGACATTTTCAACTTCATTAATAATTGGCATGAATAAGTCTGTTTCGTAATTAGTACGTACATTTTGAGACACTGATGCCATACGTTCAAGACCCATACCAGTATCAATATTTTTATTTGGAAGTGGTGTATACGTATTGTCTTTATTATGATTAAATTCACTAAAGACTAAATTCCATACTTCTAAATATCTTTCATTTTCTCCACCTGGATACATTTCTTCGGCTGGATCATCTTGTCCATATTCGTCTCCACGGTCATAGAAAATTTCAGTATTTGGACCAGAAGGACCTTCACCAATATCCCAGAAGTTACCCTCAATTCTGATAATGCGACTTTCTTCTAAGCCAATTTCTTCATTCCAAATACGATAAGCTTCTGTATCTTCTGGATGAATAGTGACATATAATTTTTCTGGTTCCATTCCCATCCATTTTTCACTTGTTAAAAACTCCCATGCAAAATGAATAGCTTCTTTTTTGAAATAATCGCCGATTGAAAAGTTACCTAGCATTTCAAAAAATGTATGATGTCTTGCAGTAAATCCAACATTTTCGATATCGTTGGTTCTGATTGCTTTTTGAGAATTAACAATTCTAGGCTTTCTAGGTGTTTCTCTGCCATCAAAATATTTTTTTAACGTTGCTACACCAGAATTAATCCATAATAATGAATCATCATCAATCGGTACTAATGGTGCTGAAGGTTCAACCATATGTCCTTTTTCAACAAAGAAATCAATATATTTTTGACGAATTTCACTAGCCTTTAAATTTTTCATTATTTACACTCCTATTTCACCAATTTATTAAGAAAATAAAACAAAAAACGTTCATCCTCAAAAAAGGGACGAACGTTCTCGCGGTACCACCCTAGTTATAAATGGTCTACCCTTAACCGATAAAATATCGTTAGGCAGAAGACAATTATCACTCAAATTCAATATGAAAATAACATGAAGTAGCGTTCAACAATATACATTGCACTTTACACCAACCAGTACATCTCTATATAAGTATGTATTGTCTACTCATCTTCATGCGAACTTAAGATTATTTTAAGTATTTTCAAGCTAAATGTCAACGCTCAGCAAAATCGTATGGGGATACATCACCCATATTAATCATTGGATTAATTTGATATATTGTAGATTCGCTTAAAATAATTTCTTTTTCCTCTACTTCTAAATTCAACTTTTCATCTGTATCTATTGATGAATTATCATTATTTTGATGACGGTTAGCATGATTATTATCAATTTCAAAATAGCTTAAAATTAATTGGCAAAGTTGCGTCTGACGTATTTGACCTTGGGTGTTTAAACCTATATCGAATGCCTTAGGATCACCGAGTAAAACAAGTGATTGTTTTGCCCTAGTGAGTCCTGTATACAAAATAGGTCTCTGCAACATTCTAAAATACTGCTTTACAATTGGCATGATGACTATCGGAAATTCAGAACCCTGTGATTTATGGATAGATGTACAATAAGCATGTGTTAATTCAAGTAAATCCTGTCTTGTGAAGGTGATTTCATTCCCCTCAAAGTCTACTACAAGCACATCTTTGTTAAGTGCATTTTCTTTTGCCCAAAAGATTCCAACTATAACACCAATATCACCATTAAATATATTATCGTTAGGTCGATTGACTAATTGTAATACTTTATCCCCTTTACGAAATTTGATATCACCGAACTCTATTTCGCGCGTATCATCTTCCTTAGGGTTTAATATATCCTGCAACACTTGATTTAATCGTTTTATACCTGCACTACCTTTATACATCGGTGCTAACACCTGAATATCACTCATGTCATACCCTTTATTTACAGCACTTGATACTACTTTCTCAACAACTGAAGGTATTTGTTCTACGCCACAATTAATAAAACTTCTATCATGATAACGTTGTGAAATATCGATAGGTTCCCCATGCTTCATTCGGTGTGCTAAATCAATGATACTAGAGCCATCTTGTTGACGGTAAACTTCAGTTAAATTTACACGTGGAATTGCTTTAGAATCGATTAGATCTTTAAATACTTGCCCTGGTCCAACTGATGGCAATTGATCTTCGTCACCAACAAATACCACCTGTGCATCTAATGGCACTGCACTTAGAAACTGATGAAATAACCAAGTATCCACCATCGACATTTCGTCAATAATGATAAGTTTAGCTTTTATTTCATTATCTAATATATCTTCAGGTTGAGTATCCTGATTCCACCCAATTAAGCGATGTATTGTCATCGCTTCAAGTCCTGTTGACTCTTGTAAACGCTTAGATGCACGACCAGTTGGTGCAGCTAAAACGACTGGATAATCATCATCTTGATAATCAGAATAATTTAACGATAGGCCATGTATTTCAGCATATAATTCAACAATTCCTTTGATTACCGTTGTCTTTCCTGTACCAGGGCCTCCTGTCAATAGCATAATTTTAGAATTAATAGCAGTTTGCAAAGCTTCTTTTTGCGATGGTGCATAATTGACATTATTGCTATCTTCTATTTCCCCTATATGCAATTGTAAATCAGATTGTTCTATTTCTTTTAACTTGTTCTTATAGGTTTGAATGCGATATAAATTTTGAACACTTTTCAATTCAGAATAATATAAACTAGGAATAGCAACACGATGATTATCAAGAATTAATTTGCTTTCTTCTGATAAATTTTGTAGAACATCTTCTAATTGTTGTTGCTCTATGGCCTCACCTTGCTGTTTGTTACTTAGAATTTGTTGCGTTACGTCGATGATATAGTCATTTGATAAATATGTGTGACCTTGCTTAATGCATTCTTCTTCAAGTGTATATAACAATCCAGCTTTTAATCTTTCTTGATCATTAAAGGCAATCCCATTATTTCGCGCTAAAATATCAGCCTTTTGAAAACCAATTCCTTTAACATCATATACGAGTTGATATGGATTATTCTCAAGTACTTGAAGGGTGTCAGATTGATAAAATTGATAAATCGCCATTGATAATTTAGGTCCAAAGCCTAAATCATGTAGTCGAATCATAATTTTTTCGGACTCTTGATTGGCATTGATTTGATCAGCAATCTGCTTTTGTTTCTTTTTAGGTAAATTGGAAACTTTTTCTAAAACAGATGCATCAGACATAATATCATTGATCGCATTTTCACCAAGCGTGTTCACTATATTTTGAGCAGTCTTTTTTCCTATACCTTTAAACAAATCACTCGATAGATATGTAATGATTGCATCTTTAGTTTGTGGTACTTCTTTCTCAAACGTATCAGCCTTCAGTTGCTTACCGTAACGTGGATGCTCTACAACTTGACCTTTAAAAGTGTATACGTCTCCTTCAACAATATTTGGAAAGAACCCTACAACAGTTGGTAAATTACCAAATGATTCATTTGTTTCAATTGTATCCACTTTTATCACTGTATAAAAATTATCATTATTCTGAAATAAAATAGCATCTACAGTACCTTTAATCATTGAATAATCAAATAGTGTAGGGTCTGACATATTACTCCTCCTCGTTCTTTATTGCTTCAAAGGTCTTCTTAGCATGTTGGCTTAATAGGTGTTCTGGATCAATAGATATAGCCTTATCAAAATATGATATAGCTAATTCAACATCTTCTGTATGCATATATATAGCTAAACCAAGATTATATAGTGCATCTACATGTTGTGAGTTTATTGATAGCACTAACTTTAATTGTTGAATAGCTTGTTCAAACATTTCTAAATGACATAATGCTAACCCATATTGAAATTGAACTTCAGCATCACGATTAGGTTCTAATTCTGCTGCAGTCATAAAGAAAGGTAATGATTCTTTAGGTGCATCTAATTGATTAAATGACATCCCAATCATGTAATTCGTATCTATTTTATCCATATCGTATTTAGATGCTAATTGATATAGCTTAATGGCATCGCGGTATTTACCTTGATCATAGTATAGATTAGCTAAATTATAATATACAGGTCCATTTTTATCATCAATTGCAAGTGCTCTTTGGAAAAATCTTTCAGCCTTTTCCACTTCATTAACGTCAGCGAGTACGATTCCTGCATTAATATAATTTTCAATTGTATTCGGTTCTTCTTCTATGTTTTCGAATAGTGCTTTTAATGCATCTTCAAGTTGACCGTCCTGAATCCATTTATAAATGGTTTCTTGTTTCGTTATCATATTTTCACCCAATTCTTTAATCATCGTTTGTATTGATTTAAACGTAAAAATAAAGATGGAGTAGTATGTGAAATCTTAGATGATTTCATTACACTCCACCCTTTGTTTTTTTAATTAAACAACATAACTCAATTGACCTGTTGTTTTAAATACATCATCGATTGTTGCGCCACCTAAACAAACTTCCTCATCGTAAAATACAACCGCTTGTCCTGGCGTTATCGCACGTACTGGTTCATCAAATGTTACACGTAAGGCATCCTGACTTTCACGTTTAACAAACACTTTGGTATCTTTTTGGCGATATCTAAATTTAGCAGTACATTCAAATCCATTTTCTAAATCAACTGGATTAACGAATGAGAAATCAGATGCAATAAGATAATCACTATAGAGTGCATCATGATGGAAACCTTGTTCAACATATAAAATATTATCTTTTAAATTCTTGCCAACTACAAACCATGGATCACCGTCTCCGCCAATTCCAAGACCATGTCTTTGACCAATAGTGTAATACATTAATCCACTATGCATACCTTTCTTTTCTCCATCCAATGTACGCATTTCTCCAGATTGAGCCGGTAAATATTGTGATAGGAATGTTTTAAAATTACGTTCTCCAATAAAACATATGCCAGTTGAGTCTTTCTTCTTAGCCGTTGCTAAATCTTGTTCTTCAGCAATTTTTCGAACTTCTTTTTTCTCAATATCACCAATTGGGAACATCACTTTTGATAATTGTTGTTGTGACAATTGATTTAAGAAATAGGTTTGATCTTTATTATTATCAATACCTCTTAACATTTCCACATGACCATCGTCATGACGACGTATTCTTGCATAATGTCCAGTTGCGACATAATCAGCGCCTAATTTAAGTGCATGCTCTAAAAATGCTTTAAATTTAATTTCTTTATTACACATAACATCCGGATTAGGTGTACGTCCTTTTTTATATTCATCTAGGAAATAAGTGAAGACTTTATCCCAATATTCCTGTTCAAAATTAACTGCATAATATGGGATACCAATTTGATTACATACTGCGATGACATCATTATAATCTTCAGTTGCTGTACAAACACCATTCTCATCAGTGTCGTCCCAGTTTTTCATAAATATTCCAATAACATCATACCCTTGTTCTTTTAAAACATGGGCAGTGACTGAACTATCAACTCCACCAGACATACCAACAACTACACGTATATCTTTGTTTGACACATTTATTCCTCCTTAAATTTATGATATATTTTATGAATTTCAGCAACGATATATTTAATTTCTTGTTCAGTTGTTAATTCGTTAAAACTAAATCTTACAGAGTGTTTCGCACGCTCTTCATCTTCATACATTGCTGCTAGAACATGTGAAGGTGTAGTTGAGCCAGCTGTACAAGCTGAACCCGACGATACATAAATATTTGCTAAATCCAGAAGTGTTAACATCGTTTCCACATCTATAAATGGGAAATACAAATTGAGTATATGACCAGTTGTGTCTACCATTGAACCATTGACCTCAAACGGTATTGCTCGTTCTTGCAAACTAACTAGAAATAATTCCTTTAACTGCATTAAATGTAAATTATTTTGATCTCTATTATCATTTGCTAGTGCTAACGCTTTAGTTAAGCCTACAATTTGTGCCACATTTTCTGTACCGGCACGTCTTTTAGTTTCTTGTTCCCCACCTAACTGTGAATACACAATTGGTGTTTGGTCTCTAACTAATAGTACACCCACGCCTTTTGGACCACCAAATTTATGCGCCGTTAAACTCAAAGTATCCATTTTAAAATCTTCAAAGCTGACATCTAAATGTCCAATTGCTTGAACAGCGTCAACATGCAACAAAGCATTCGATTCGCTAACGATATCTTCAATATCATACATTGGTTCTACAGTTCCAACTTCATTATTAACAAACATTATCGAAACTAAGATTGTATCACTCGTTAATGCTTCTTTAAGTTGATCTAAATCCACTGTACCTGTATCATCGACATCTAGATAAGTCACATCAAAGCCTTCTTTTTCTAATTGTTCAAAGACGTGTAGAACTGAATGATGCTCGATTTTAGTAGTGATAATGTGATTTCCAAGATGCTGATTGGCATAGACTAACCCTTTGATAGCAGTATTATTTGATTCAGTAGCGCCACTTGTAAATATAACTTCACTTGGCTTTGCATTTAGTAAGTTAGCAACTGTTCTTCTTGATTCATCTAAATAACGACGTGCGTCTCTTCCAATTGAATGAATAGATGATGGATTTCCGAAATGTGACTTGTAAATTGCCATCATTTCTTCTACAACCTCTGGTTTGACCGGTGTAGTTGCAGCATAATCTGCATATACTTCCATTATTAAGTACACTCCTCACAATATTATCAATGTTCCTATAATAGCACCTGTAAACAATTTTTTCTATATAGTTGTTTATAAACATATAACGTTCTATTAATTTTCATTTTAACATTCAATTAGAAACAAATTTAACCCATTCAATAATAAATTTGTAAAAATGGAATTAATAATACGAATAGACGCAACATTTTTATCTATTCACGTTATAAATATATAAAGTGAGATGGGAGTGGGACAGAATTCTTTTAAATTCGTCGTCCACTCCCAGCTTGCTTTGCTTGTAGAATTTCTTAGTGAAATTCTCTTTGCTGGGGCCTCGTAAGCAAGGATAACTGGAAGTGAGAAAAGTTTGCTTTAAGCGCCTTTTCAGTTCAGTCA
>NZ_JAESMM010000026.1:0-9900 GCF_017893165.1 Staphylococcus sp. GDX8P54P | reverse complement strand
GTGTAATTTAATAAGTTGACGTTTGTTTTCATTTTTATGCCTCCGATTAATTTAATGAGCTACAACGCATAGCGCGTTGTAGCGGTATAATATTCAAATTTATAGGTCTAAATCATCATTTGCTTCTTTTTCTTTCGCTTGTTTCATAAAGTTATTAAGCAAATCTGGATTTGTATTACCATCAAATTGCGGTGGTGTAAAAGTTTCAGTATTAGAGCTTAAGCCGAAAATAGGGGCAAGCTCTTTATCCAATTTAAGATGATAGAATACAATCGATTTTGTTTTACCTTGAGCATCTTTGACACTACGTTTGGTCGTTTTACGGTTGCGATCCGATTGCATATAACCTTTATCTTGAAGGGCATCGATGACAGTATTAACATCTTGGAATTGATGTTCTTCCAACATGTTTTTAAAAACATTTTTCAGCATTTTAACTTGTATGTGGTCTTCTTTGAGTTCAATAAGGCCATAATTCTCAATCATTCTTGATAGCTTGGCATCCTCAGAGAATTTCCCCCGGTTTTGCGCTACAAACTGAACAATAACCTCGATAGATTTCGCTTGTAGTGAGCGTTCTGAAACTGACTCCAAGTGATAACTAACCAAGTATTCTCTTACTACATCTATATCAATAGGTACTGCAATAACACGTTCGAATATCCGAGCAGATGTCGCAATCACTGCATAGCGTTTGAACATACGAATACCAGTATTACTCGTTTCATTTTTTAGTTGGTTTTTGAACCAATCATGTTCCGCATGAAACCATTTAATTACTTCGTCTTCACGTTTTAAAAGATATTCAGCTACTAATGGCATTATATGGCCATAATTGACCGATGTAGCCCTTTTAATTGCATCTGCATTGTCAGCACTTGTTGTAAAGGCTTCAGATATTTCAATCGTACGGACGTTCAAACCATCATTACGTGCACTATCATTTAAAATACTGTGTTCTGCGGTACTTATCACTGTGGTGCCCCAATTTTTGAGTGCTTTGACATTACCATCAATATTAGAGCGTTGTCGGCCTTGTCCCTCTGCCAAACTGTACAACAATCCAGTAGTCTCTTTGAAGGTTGCAGCTGACAATTCATCTAATACGATAGGCACACCAAAGTTACTACTTAAATATCCTTCAAGCGCGTTTCTAGTACCATTCCATGATCTAAACAGGGTATTACTACCTTTAGTAGGGTTGCCGGCTATTGAAACAGCTAAAGCAGCTGCAGTCGATTTACCTGTGCTTGAATTTCCCATAAATGAGAATATGGTTCCCGCAAACTCGACCTCATGTCTTGTTTTTAGGAATGCAGTAACTAATGAAGAAGCAGCAAATACTACTGCAAGTTCTAGTAGTAAGTTCCCTTTAACTTGTTTTAAGTACATCTCCCACCAGCCTTTGAAAGTACCTTTTGGTTGTAAATCATAGTGTGTTTCACAAATGATTTCATTAGCTTGTGACTGCTTTATTTCTTTTGAAAAGTATGGTTTATCCAATGAAATGACCATACCTTCATCATCAGACTGTAATACACCTACACCTGTATATAATTTAGATAATGGAAGTGACTGGCGCATCGATTGTAACGCATAGCTTAATGATTTAATATACCGTTCGTTGATGTTGAAGCCGTACTTAATCAATCCAGGTAGCTTGAAAGATGTTAAGATATCTGACGCTTCAATACGTTCAATGTTTTTTCCATCTGTAATAATCAATTTCTCAACCCCTGTAGACGGGTCGAGAAATTTATTTTCAATAATGATGGGACTAGACAATTGAATGATTTTTTCTACATCATTGTTACTTTTAGGTGGAATCACTTCATAAAATCCATTTGAATTTAAAAAATATGGATTTTGCTCGAAGATGTTGTTAGCCATTAGCGTTTACCTCCTGTATTAAAAAGTCGAATTTTTTGATACAGGATAGGAGATTTGTTAGAAATTCTCTTGATAGGAGCGTCGCATCCTTTTCTTTCCCACGCCCCAAACATGCGACCTACTTCTCTAATTTCATTAGTATTACAGTTGAAAGTGCCAACCTGATTTACTAAGTCATTAAAGATGAACGTCTCTCCGCTGTATTTTTGTTTCGCAGCTTTCTTTGATGCTCCATACAATTGTATTACTCGAATAGGTTTATACTTCATAAGTAATTACCGCCTTTATAATTTTTTCTGAATCATAAAGATTCATTACGTGTATTACATCACACAAAAATAAACCTAACTGTCTAACCAAGAATGGTTGGTTAGACAGTTAGGTTGAATAAAGATTGGTACTAAAGAGATTGAGTTGTAGTAATTATTTTTTAAAATATTTTTGTCTCAAGTTTAGATTATCAATTACATTCATAGAATTAATTAGAGATAGATGAGTTTCACTAGAAATTTTAAAGTCATAAATGAATAAGTTTAGGTCGTACTTATTTAATTTACTATGAGTTAGGTCATTTTTAGCATGGAGAGGTGTTATTGTATTACTCCATTTTTTTGTCGTTTTAATAATTTGATTACTCAAATTAAGAACTTCTATAGGCGCATTTGTATGAAAGAAATTCATGTTCTCGCAAATATGAGTGTAAACACCTGATAAAGTACTAAGCAAAGTTTCCATAAATGGTAGCTGATCCATATAAAATAATTTATGTATAAACAAATTTGATGCATTTATAAGTTCATTATCGATGATATGAAAAGATGAAAAATCACCTTCATCATCTTCATTTCCTAATTTGTCATCTGTGAAGACAATGTGTAAGTGATTTTCAGTTAATTCATCTATGTCGTTATGTAGTTGTTGAAAATCAGCGTTGAATTTTAATTTTTGTTCCTCAAAATCTTGGAGTTCTGAATAATTAACTTTTTGCTTTTTTAATATATTTAATTCTTGCTTGTTAAATAGTAAAGCAAAATAGCTATTGTTGCCAGATGCATTTTTGTGTTTAGCATGTGTATTACTGTCTATGTACAAATATCTAAAATAAAAAACAGACAAAATTGTTAGTACATCACTAAAAGGGAACCTTCCACGAATGTTGTCTTTTGATAATTTACCAATTAATGAATTTAGATTTACAGTTATCTGTTTTTCTTCATCTGTGTTGATATCAGGGAACCTATTTAATAGTGTCTGTATTATAGATGAAATAAGTTGTTCTTTTGTGAAATATCTTTGAAATATCTCATTATTTTTGTCATTTAAATCTATATTGATTTGTGTACTTATATCAGCAATCATATTTAAGTTTTCCCATTCTTCATGTGAATATGATGAGGAATAGTTATTTGAATAATTATAGTTTTTACGTTCGAGACCATTTTTAATTGTAAAAGCAGTGTTTAGCATATTATCCAGTGATGTGATATTCGGATTATTTTCATCGTAAAATCTAAAAGGTATATTATTTTTATAACCAAAAGTAGCATTTACAGTAGCTCTTTTAAAAGTAGTGTCGTCAAGAGCTATAGATCCATCATTATGTAATTTTAATAGTACATGTTCCTTTAGTTTACCTTTAGGTGTGAACAAATAAGTGAAAATTGCATTTTTATACTCTTCAAATTGATCATCTAAGTTTGAGGCATACATAAACCTTGTTAAGGCTTCATAAAATCCTTCGTTGAATCCACGCATAAAAGTATCTACACCATCATCAATACCTAACAAATCCATTAAATTTGGTAAAATATTTTTTATATAAAGTTTATTATTTTGAAATTGATAACGTGTATAATTGCCTTCATTATCGAATTCGACTTCAATTGTTGATGAACCTTCAATATCTTCTAACGATATGTTTATTTGATTGATTATATCCTGCATGAATTCAGAGTTATACTTTGAAATTAGTTTTAGTGTCATGTATATAGTCATTCCTTTATTATCATTTACTTCTATTTAAATATAAGCTAAGATAGTTATATAAATAAAGGGAACGTATGTTCTTGTCGGAGGGGTATTTTATGTCAGTATTAGAAACAAAATTAAAAAATGAGATGTCTAAATCTGCAAAACTTTCAAGTAAAATGAGTAAATTGACGGGTGATATAAAGAGGCTTGAACGAAAAATTGAAAGATTAAGTAAAAAGAGAAATCCTACTAAAAGTAATATTAATGAACTAATAAGAAATCGTAAGAAGATTGTTGAAAAGCAAACAGAGTTATCAAAATTATATGAAGAATACAGTAAAATTGAAAGAAAAATTAATGAGACTCGAGCTAAATTAGATAAAGAACGTAGTAAACAACAAGATAAATTAGAGAAAACAATAAATAATTCAAGAAATGATAACCACAGTATAATGACTCAACTTCTCTCAAATTCTGAACAGATTAATGCATTGTCAGAACAAGTAAAGCAATCTGCAAAACAAAAAGAACTCATTGAATACGATGTTTTTCTGTCACATTCAAATTTAGACAAAGAAGAATATGTGTCTGAATTAAGTGATAAATTGACTGATAAAGGGTTGAAAGTATTTGAAGATGAAAAAGTATTTGAAATAGGTCAAAGTCAAACACAAATGATGAATATGGGGATATTAAATTCAAGATTTGTAGTAGTGTTTTTATCTCGAAATTTTATTGAAAGTGGTTGGAGTAAATATTAATTTATATCTTTTTTAAATAGATAAATTAATGAAGATAATATTATTATACTACCAATTTGGCATGAAATTAGCATTGAGGAAGTTAAAGAATATAACCCATATTTGGTAGATAAGCATGCATTAAATACCAGCAAATTTAGTATTGATGAAATGGTAGAAAAAATAAGCACTGTGGTGGAAAAGTCAAAGCAATGACAAACTTATTTTGAAATATTTAATTAGCATGATAAAGCATTGAAGAAACATGTTCTTAAAATACGTGATGAGAATTTACATGAAAGAGGTAAACATTATGGCTAAATTAGATAATGTACTTGCTATTCTATGGATGCTTAGTTCAGATAAGAAGGTTACTGCAAAGCAAATTTCAGATAAGCTAGAAATGAATATAAGAACGGTGTATCGTTATATGGATACACTTTCAAAGAGTGGCGTGCCTATAATTTCAGATACTGGACATAATGGTGGCTACATGCTGTTAAATGATTTTATTGAAGCACCTTTGTTTTTTGATGCGGATGAGACGAAGTCACTGATTCATGCTACGATTTTTGTGGAAAAAACAGGTTACTATGGTGGCGATGCTTTGGAATATGCGATTGCAAAGCTGAAAAGTCATTCTAATGAGGAACAGTTGCAGGAAATTGAGGCTAATGTGCAATTTTTTATATGAGGAATTTCATTACTCATTAGTTCAGATATATCTTGAAAATCTTGAACATCATACTCACCATTAATAATTAATACAGGGACTTGAATATTTTTTATCTGTAAGATATTATCCTTCGTTTCTATTTCCTCGCAAGAATAATCTAATTCGGGTTTAGTTAAAAATTCCGTCTGCATATCAACAACTAATTGCTTCACATCTGTATTGATAAGTTCTGGAGACCTATTTCTTAGTATCCAAGTTTTATAGTTAAACAGTGCTATTTCTTCTATTTTACCTTCTTGTAATAGTTTTTCTTCTTCTTCTTCATATTCTTGTAGGAAAGACGAATCTTCCCACCCACCTAAAGCTGGAGACAAAAGTGCTAAGCTCAGACACTTTTCTGAGTGGTCTAGATAAAAATCAATAGCTATTTTCCCACCAAATGAAGCTGCTAAAATATGAGTGTGATTGATATCTAGATGTGTAAGTATTTCATTAATAATATTACTATAAGAGTAATTTCCTCCTGTGAAATCACTTAAGCCGAATCCAGGAAGGTCAAGCCTAACTACTCGATATTTTTCTGATAATAAGTGGAATTCATTATCCCACATACGTGAATCTGCAATTCCAGCATGAAGTAATAATATATTCTCACCATTACCTTTTGATTCAAAATAAATATTAGCCCCCGTAGCATTAAAGATTCCTTTAGTTTCATTTGTTTGCATAATCTACTAACCTGCCTTATAAAAGTTATTTAGTTAAGTGTAGCTAATTTATAGTTTTATTATACTATAAGCTAAAGTATAGTAAACTTTCAGTGTTAATCGTAGCTGTGATTTCTTTAGTATTGGCGCTTATGATCCCAGGATTAGTAGATCTTATGGTAACAGGTACTGCAATGTCAGTTTCAGGCTTACTTGCGCCAGTGATGTTCGGTCTATTTTGGAAAAAACCTACGAAGCTTGCAGGTAACATTGCAATGTGGAGTGGGCTTGGTTCAGCAGTGATATGGCAAATACTAGGTCATCCGTTTGGTCTACATCCAATCTTAATTGGGTTGCCACTATCAATAATTATGTTATTACTTGTAACATTCTTTGGTAAAAAAGATTACGCAACAGTTTAAGCAAACAGTTCACCAAAAACTTTATAAAAAATAACAAAATCTCACTCATCTTATTTGATGAGTGAGATTTTTATTATAAGCTAATTGTGTTTTTTATCTCATATACTTTTATATTAGATTATATCTCAAGTTATTCCTCTGATATTTTAACCACTTGTTTACCGAAGTTTTCACCAGAAAATAGTTTTCTAAATGCATTAGGCAATTGATCAAAACCTTCATCGATTGTTACTTGTGATTTTATTTTATCTTCAGCTACCCATTTGGCAAGTTGTTCGCTTGCTTCTTTAAAATGCTCTGCAAACTGTCCTACTACAAAACCTTGCATTAGGGCTTGGCTTTTAACTAGTGTTTCCTGAATTCTTGGTCCCATTTCAGTTTGCGTATTATTGTAAGTTGAGATTGCACCACAAACAGGTACACGTGCAAATGTATTTAAATGTTTGAAAACTTCATCTGATAATTTTCCACCGACGTTTTCGTAATATACATCAATACCATTTGGTACAGATGCGGCAAGTTGTGCTTCAAAATCATCGCCTTTATAATCAACAGCCGCATCAAAGCCTAATGTGTCTGTTAAATATTGTGTTTTTTCTTTTCCACCGGCAATGCCAACTACTTTTGCGCCTTTTATTTTAGCAATTTGTCCTACTACAGACCCTACAGCGCCGGAAGCAGCAGATACAACAACTGTTTCTCCTGCTTTTGGTTTACCTATTTCCAACAAACCAGTATATGCTGTCATACCTGGCATTCCTAAAATGCTTAAGTATAAATGTAGAGGAACTTCTGTGGAAGGTATTTTAGTCACTTGATTAGCATCAGTAGTGATTATTCTTTGCCAAGGTAAGACACCCGTAACATAATCTCCTTCTTCCAAGTATTCTACTTCGGATTTTATAACTTTCGCTAAAACATGCCCATCAATTGGTTTGCCGATTTCATAAGGTTTAACGTAACTTTTTGAATCATTCATTCTTCCGCGCATATAAGGATCCACAGAAATATAAATAGATTTTAATTGTACTTCACCCGTACTAGGTTCTGCTGTTTGGATTGCTTCGTATTTAAAAGTGTCATCTTTAGGTAATCCTTCTGGTCTTTCGTTTAATACAATTTGTTCATTTTGCATAATAATCCTCCGTTTTACTGTTTTTTAATTAGTGTTTAAACTGACTTGCTTAAATAAAATTATTTCTTGTAATAATGATTGCTATTGAAGTATAAAAATCAAAGCTTTTTAATTGTTTTTCCTCCTCTTGTGTGGTTATATAATAATATAACAGTTAAACCTTAGTTTAAGAGAAGGGATGTGCTTACATTGGAAAAATTTTATATTGATCAAGTAGCAAGCATATGTGATATAAGTAAAAGTAAATTAAGATTTTATGAAAAAAAGGAGATATTAAAATTTATAGAAAGAGACACTAATAATAAAAGGCTCTATAGTAAAGATGATATTGAAATGATAAAATTCATAAAATGTTTAAGTAATTTGAATATGAGTTTAAAAGAAATCAAAAAAAATACAGGTATGCTATATGATAATGAAATAGATATAAAAACAATATTAGAAGTACATTTAGGGGTTTTGAATAACCAAAAAGAAGTATTGAACAAAAGAATTGGAGTTATTGAAGGAGAGTTACTTCAAATCACTTAATTTATTACTCCCCAGTTAAAGTTGTGATATTAATATATGGAAAGTTCATTTGAAAAAGAGGTGTATTCATTTATGAGTATTGTTACAGTAATTTTAGTTTTATTAGTTGCTATTGAATTTATATATATAATGATATTACAAACGATTAAAACGACTTCCCTTAGAACTAGTAAAATATTCAATATTAAGCAGGAAGAATTAAAAAAGCCCAATTTAAAGGTTCTTATGAAAAACCAAGGTGTATACAATGGACTTCTGGGTGTGATGTTATTATATGCGCTGTTCTTTTCCCATAATCCTAGAGAATTAATTACTTGTATTTTAATTTATATCATTTTAGTTGCTATATATGGGACAATTACTAGTCAAAAATCTATAATTTTAAAACAAGGCGGGCTCCCTATAATCGCACTTATTTCATTGCTTTTTTAGTTTGAATTTAACTTATTGCCGTAATGATGAACTTTAAAATCCCCCTACTGTTATACAAGTAGGGGGATTTTATTATTCATCGACATCTGCAACAACTGTTTGTTGGTAATCAATTAATATGACAGATCTAAGACCTGTACCTTGTTCTGATCCTTTTTCAACTGGACTTACATAATGACTTACATTAGGGTCGTAAACGCCGTAGGATTCTAAAGGGTTCTCCATTTCAAAAACTTCTATTATATTGTTTTCATCAGTATCTTCCGGATTATTCCCAGCAGCTTCCGGTACAGCGATAGCATTCGTTCCACCAACAATATTCTTTCTTTCAATTAAATGAGCAAAAGTAAACGGCTCTCCGTCTTGGTGTAAACAGTTCGGTGAGGAAACAGCTTTATCTCCGTCATTTTCTACATACAATTTAACGAAATGCACACCCACATGAATCGGTAAAATTTTATCCTCTTCGTTCCAAAACGTTTCATGATAGTTGGCTATTATAATATCGTTCAACAATTTATTACTTCTTATATTTTCATCAATAGAATGGAGTTCTCTATATGAGCCAGAATGTTCTGGATTAAACTTCCCTTGAAAATACGCAGAATAATCAACGCCATTTCTTTCAATGGTAGGAAGCCAAAAAACATCTTCTGTGCCAGGTAACACGATTGCTCTAGAGTATCTTCTATATCTATTAAGGTTAGGGGCATAATCATCTTCAGGTAGATCAGCAAAGTACGCTAATATTTCATTATAATCTTGTTCAATACCCTCATAATTTAAACTTTTCATTAAATCATATCTTGAATAACCATCTTTTTGTAATTTATTCATTATTCAATAGTATCCTTTCTGTTTTTAAATCTAATAATGTTTGAATGTCCGTACTAATTGCGTTCAATTGTTCATGATTCTTATATATGTGACTTAATAATCTCTTTTATATTTTATACCATTGTAAGTAGCAAACACAAATATCGATAAATTTTGATTTCCTAAAAATAAACAAAAACATTTTACCGATTTAATCCGACTATTCTTATATCATTTACCATTTTGGCGTTGACGAAGTATATAATATTCGCTATATTTACTAGCGTATATATTATCTGAAAATTCTATATATTGAGAATTTTCATCTTAGGAAATGAGTAAAGTAATTCAAAAAATATTAAATTAAATTTTAAAATTTCCTCAACAGTCACTATTAAGCACAACGAAACTACATTTAGGAGGAAAAACATATGCCGAAGAAGCAGATACATTTTAATGGATTTGTTCAAAACTCACCATCCCCACATTCATCTGGATTATGGAAACATGACAAAGACCAAGGTGCAAAACTTATGGTGGGGTGCAGGTTATAATATTGTTGCTGTACCTTTAGCAGCCG
>NZ_JAESMM010000025.1:14239-66018 GCF_017893165.1 Staphylococcus sp. GDX8P54P | reverse complement strand
AATGATTACCTCCATTACTTAAAATGTTTCTTCGCTCTCTCTATCTCACGTTCAATATCTTCTATATCACTTTCTCTTACAAACTTACTAAAGAGATATACGTTGGTGTATTTCAGTGCATCTAATTCATTACGCAAGATTGAGTTACTACCTAATGCAATCAGTAATGCTATTGCTAAGATGATTGATATTGTTATCCACATAAAGTTAGTCCTCCTCTTTATATTTCCATGATTTAGCTATATGCCCACATGTACTACATTTCCATTTTGCAGATATCGGATAATCAACTCCACCTAATCTAGCCATACCATATTTATTTGGAGGACTTACCCAAGAATTTTTGTTTTTATATTCAATTTCTATCTCTAATGTATCGCATAGACATTTGCCACAAACAGGTTCATCATTCAACTCAGATTTCATTTGTATTTTATATTTCCATTCGTTGAATTGTTTCCATGTCTCAGCTATCAACTTATCATTTCTTTCTTTAATTAACGGTTTAACTTGTTTTTCTAAATTATTTATTTTACTATCTAAACGAGCGTTATAATTATTTGAATAAATTCCATCTTTTTTTATTTTCTCGTTTAACTCTGACTGATTATTAACTACGTAATAAATAACTATGCTACCAATAATTATGATTATGAATAAAAGAATAACCCCTATTGTAATCAATGTACTCATTACTCACTCACCTCAGCTTTAATTCTGTTAATATCGTATTGATTGCTCTCACTAGCAAAGTCTTTAGGTGCAGTATCAATATCATCTTCGCTTTCTAGCTTGATGATGAGTGGTTTAATAAGTAGGTATAGTAACTCTGCAAATAAAAGGTTAATTAATATACGTTTAAACATCATACTCACCTCCAAATCTGTGATATTTATGTCCACAATGTTTGCATTCCATATATTCAAGTGGAGTATCATAATCTTTGGCTACTAAATTTCTACCTAGTTGTTTACAAACAGGACATTCGCTTAATCCTGTGATTTTCTTATGTTTCTTTTTAGCTTCTTCTTCGCTCCATTCCTCTACCAACGTCATGTGTTCATTCTCTCTAGGTTGTTCTACATTTACATGCACATAACCTGTGCTATCCGTAAATTCTCTGATTAGGAATTGTGTCATTACTCCAGCACCTCTTTTACATTACTTTCGTATGTTCCAATATTACGTTTTACAAATTCTTTATGTGCCTCTGCGATTTTATCTTTCATCACTTGTCTGAATATATTTTTAAATTCTTTCTGAGTTTTGCTAGGTACTGTTAAAATTTCATATTCATCTCTTCCTAATGGTAATTTGCAATCGAACTTCATTTTGTTCAATTGCTTAAACCGTTCTTCCATATACGTAAAGTGCATAGCTAACTTTGCATCAGATAATTCTTTTAATTGTTGTTTAGGCATGTTGAAACTTCCGATAAAATTACTCACTTTATCTACTCCTCGTTACTCCGTTTTACTCTTCGTTACTCCACATCACTCTTTGCGAAGTATTCTTTTAATCTCTGCTACTATGTCTTTACTCTTTAAGGTCTTCTTCTTTGATGAAACTCCCATCTTTAGACATAACTCCTTTTCTATCTTTAATCTCTCCGTAAGCCTGTTCTAAACACTCTTGTAACGTCATATTATTTTGTTGAGCTAATATCACTAAAGTTACGATAACGTCCCCTATACCGTCTCTGAGAGCGTCTATATCGTTTCTACATAAAGCGGCAGCAACTTCTCCACATTCTTCTGACGTTTTAGCATATTGTGTGAATGAATTACCTTTGTGTAAATCTTTATCAATACTCCATTGTTGTACTTGTTCTACTAATTGATCTAATGTCATTTATTGTTCCTCCTTGATTTCTTGAACTTCTACAATTTCTCTTTGTAACTTCACATTGTTAGGGTGGCTATTAAATGCTTCTTGACCTTTTTCTTTAGCTTCTTCAACACTATTCGCTTCGACTATATAACATGGATGAAAGAAGAAAGCTGGATGTATAAACGTTTCAAATATCACTCTATATTTTTTCATCACTACCACGCTCCCAATCACTTGGAATTTCATTAAAAATATCTCTTAAAAATTTATGGTCTTTTGCGTCTAATGTTTCCCATGGTTCTAAATCTTTTACGTGATAAAGATTAACTTTTATCTCATCAAACGCCTCTGCCTTCCTTTTCACTTCTGCCATATCATTGATGAGTTCGTCACGTTCTTTTGATACATCATATAAATTACCTTCTATTTCATAACTTAATTTAATCTCTTTATTCAATTTTTCTTCCAAATCTATATTTCGCTTGCGCAATCTTTCGAGGTCATCAAGCAATGCGTCATAACTTTTTTTGTGATAATGTTACTGTCATTTATTTTTCCTCCTTAAATTTTCAGAATATAGTTCAGCTTCTTTCGGCGACATATTCTCCATACCTGGAATACTTTTATAACCTTCTTCTGCAAAGTATTCTTCTCTCGCTTGTTTTTTAATTTCTGTTAATAAATCTTTAAAGCTTTTTTCTTCTTTATTTTCTTCTTCCGAAGATTTATCTTTTAGTTTCAAATTGTCATTCATTTATTGTTCCTCCCAGTATTTAATTAAAATGTATGAACGTTCTCTATTATTTGCGTTCTCAAAATGGTTAACTGAATAACCTACTACATGTAAGTTTGGATATATGGATAAGTAACTTTCTAATTTTTCAGTAGCTAACTTATCGTCGTTATTCTCAAAATCTCTTAATTCTTTAACTTTCCACATCACTACCACGCTCCAATTTTTGATATTTCAAAACCTCTAATTTTATCCTTGCAACCAACTCATACGAATTAGCACTTTCATCAACGGCATTGACAATCTCATCAAATGCCTGTACTTTATGCTTTAGCTCTCTGTTACGTTTAGTTAGATTCACATTTCTAACCATTAATTCAGCAATTTCTTCATGCAATTTTTCATTATCGTTAAGTAAGCCGTGGTAACTTTCATCTGATAGTATTACGGTCATTGCGATTCCTCCAATAACTCTGGGTTTTCGTAGATATTGCCTAATATCTTAAAAGGTCTACCTGCACCTATACCTGATAAATAGAAATTACGTTCTTTACGACTAAAACAAAGAGCGTCGTTACAATGTTTAATAAAGCCTATTTCTTTATATATATTTTCGACAATATCCCCTTCATAAATCTCAACACCGTTCTTATCTTTTAAGCCTGTTGATTGCATAGCTTCATAAAAATACATAGGTTGCGCAAACTGACCTGTTGGCTCAAAAATAATTATTTCATCTTCGCCAAGTTCTTTTGTTAAATCTAATTCTTTCCAATCGAGCATTTTTTTATTATTTTTATCCCACACTCTAAATTTAGGTATCATCTCAAACACTCCCTGTTCCTTTTTATGTCACACTCACTAACTTTCATCGTCACTCTACTTCCTGCTACCTTAACCACAAAGCCTTTGACACCTAGCTTGCGTAATTCATGTTGTATCTGTGTAGGTGTCTTGCCTTATGTAGCATAGCGATAGCGTTGGTTAATTGTATCGCTAAGTATCATGAGACTAACTCCCTACATATCTCATCAAACGTTTGAATACCTCTGCCGTCAGTGATATCCATTATTACGCCATACACATATTGATTGATACTGAACTCTGCACGATCTTGTTCATCTGAAATATGTCCCGTTCCTTGTCTAATGTCGGTACATTGAACGTAAATTTTAATATCCTTCTCACTTGCTCTTTTGAGATGCTGTGCGTACCCCATTTCGCAAATTGTCCCTTGTGCATGTGGTAAGTAATCAAATATCATTACATCGCTTGTTTCCATGCCTAATGTGTCATTAAACACAATACGTTCGGCTAACTTATCTTGCTTAGCATTTGCTTTATCATTGATGTCTTTATCGTCATGTGGTGCGTACACTTTAAAGCCTAATCGTTGTAACTCTTGCTTTTCCCACTCTCTGCGCATCTGTTGGCCTATACTTAGCATGTCACCACCTAAATAGATCATTGTTAGTCCTCCCATTTCGTAAATGCACGATTTAAGTACCAACGCGCTTTATCTAAATCTTCTTTGCCGTTTTTATAATTAGCACGACTGATATATTTGATTGCATTACCGATACTGAACGCAAGTTCTGGTTTGTAATCTTTAGTTACTTGTTCAATAAAATCAATGACTTCAATATCTCCGTACGTGTAATGTTTCGGCTTATTTACCATGTCTACTTTTTTATTACTAATAATTGTCATTTTTATCTACACCTTTACTATGTCGTATCTATCATCAATCTTTACTAACTCACTACCAACGCGCACCATAAGGTAAGGTTCGCCATTAAAGTTATAATTCAATTCTTCCACAACCGCCGGGAATGATGTTTTAGCTTTAGGATATTTAAACCAAATGTCATCTCCTGGATTTAATTCATGTAATTCCATTCCGCTACCCCCTCTGCACATTGCCGTACTGATCTGTTTTGACTTTAACAATAAGATTGTTTTGCACTAGATTTTTAAAGTATTTAGTGTTCACTCTGTGCCTAGCAACTTCACGTTCTGCACGTTTAGCCCTAGCAATACGTTCTTCTCTACGTTTACGTTTCAACGCTCTTTCGTGTCTAATTTCTGCTTGCTGTATCTCATACAATTGCTTAGCTGTTAATTGCTTTTCATTTCTTTCGTACGTCTGCACCATATTGATATACTCCCTTACCATGTATTAATTCCGGACCACGCAGGCCTTCGTCATATCTCTTACGAACCGTGCTATCTGATACATCAAAATATTTGTACACATCACACAATCTGTAACGTTTACCTTTTAAATTCACTTTTTTCATGGTGTCACTTCCAATCTGCATAACTGATACTAACGTCAGTAATGTTTTTGATATTATCCAGTAAGTCGTCAGGATCGTTTTTATATCTATTAGCGTAATGTTCGATGTAGTTTTCTCTATCTGCATGTTTGTTTATCCAAATAGGTTGTTCTACTTCGACGGTTAAATCGAATGTGAGTTTTAGTGTTTCTTCCTGCATTACACTTCCTCCACTTCTAAAATAATTTTCGGTTCCTCTGCATATTGCTTAAAACTGTGTATTTCAACGATTTTGTTATCGTCTTTCCATAGATGATCATTCGCTGCATCTAACACAGTTTTGATTAAATTATCTATATCTGGTTTAGTACGTTTGTACTGACCTATCGCTATCAGTTTCTGTTTTTTCGACCAACTCTTAGGCGGTTTAAAATAAAAGTAAAGCGACACCTTAAGTTGTGTATTCAACATTTTTTTAGGTAACTGGTTCTGTATAAACTTCTTATGCGCCGTATATGACGCTGGCATGTATGTTTGAACAAATCTACCTGTATTCCTGAAACGTGGACGAGGCGAGCCAATAGGTGCCTCATACGTTTCGTTAAAGTTAATTTCTATCCGCACGTTGTCACTCCTAGAATAAGAATTCATCTATTGTTGTCTGCTGTTGTAATTCTTCTTTTCTAAATAATTTATGCTTACGTTTCATCTTTGCTAACTCATCTTTAGTCACAGATGCTTTGAAATGCTTATCACTCATTCCACCTTTATTAGCAAGATAGAAAGTACCGTCATCTCTAGGTAGAACCCTAAGCATTTCCCAACCGTCGCTTTCATATAGGCTATATGCGTTAGGTTGATTTTCTATAAGTCCCATATTCGACCACAGCCTCCCTCACACGACGTTCTGCAAGTTTCTGGAAGTATATATCCTCCAATTTGTCTTGATCGCCCTGTGCGTATTCTATGAGTTTCTGAGCATACACATCTGAACACTCAAGATTAAGTTTGATGTCGTCTATCGTCACCATGCGTCACGTCCTCTGAAATCATCTCCCAGCACTCGAACTGTTCTCGCATTTTGTTTCATGCGTGAATTGATCCGTTGCCAGTTCATATTCTGATTTAATTCTTTGTCACTAAAGTTAGTAGTAAAGATGTTATTCTTACCTACTCTGTTATCTACAATTGAAAATAGTTTATTTAATGTGTGTTCAGTATTTTCTACACCTACATCATCAAGTACAAGCAAATCAATATCACTTAATAATTTAACTAACTCATCTGTAGTCTCTACTGCATTTTTGTTGTATGTTGCTTTGATACGTTCCATTAGCATTGGTATGTGCATAAAAGCAACTGTATGTCCTTTAGCTTTAACTGCTTTTGCGATAGCATATGCTAGGTGGCTTTTTCCTGTTCCGTACGACCCTTGTAATATTAATGATTTTGGTTCTTTTGTAGAGAAACTTCGAACATACTCTATTGCCGTTTGTTTAGCGTTTACTTGTTGTTCGTTTTGTGGTTTATAGTTATTAACTGTTGCATTCTGCAAAGACGGATTAACGTTTGATTGGTTAAAAATATAATCTAGTTTCTTTTGTTTGTTACGTTTATATTCTTCATAAGCTAATTTTTGTATCTCACATTCACAACCATCTTTATATTCGTATCCACTTTCGAATTTATACAAATCATACTGATGTCCGCATTTATCACATTTCAGTCTTAGTTCTACTTCAATAGGTTGATATTTTTTTAAACTCTTTTTTATCTTTTCACTAAATAACGGTTTCATATTATCCCCCTCTAATCCCAATAACTTTCGTCATACTTCATTCTATTTAGTTGATCAATGCCACTAGGTTGTAGTTCTTTGCTAAAGTCATTTAAATAACTTTCTTGAGATAAAAATGTTTTAGGATATTTTTGGTATTGTTTATCGGTAATAGTTTTTAGATATTCTTTAGTACCGTTCATGATAGTTTCAAATTCATGTTCCTTAAGCGCTGATTTGAATAAACTGAACGCCTTTTTTTTATCTAACTTTTTATCGTAAAGTTCCCACCATTCCTCAAAACGCTCACGCGTAACGTCAGTTGCGCTATTATTAATTGTCTTACTGTTACTTGTAATACTGTTATTTGTAATACTGTTATTTGTAGTGGGTTGACTGTCGACCGATTGAATTTCAACCGGTTGACAGTCGACCGGTCGGATATCAACCTGTCGAGGACTATGAAACAGTGTGTATAAATTACTTCCGTAGATGTTTCCATTTTGTTTTCTATCAACTTGTAAGTAACCTGCGTTTTCTAACTCACGTCTAGCACGTTGATAACGTTGTTTTCCAATGTTGAGTTCATGTTTTATCAATTCAACGCTAGGGAATGAACTCTCATCTGCACCAGCATAAGCTGATAAGTAACTGTACAATGCTTTAGCTTCTATACTGATATTTCTATCTTTCATCACTCGTTTAAATACAAGTCCATAACCAGTAATGCTAGTTTTTACCTTGTCACTCATATTTCTTCACTCCCCATACAACAAATATTCTTCGCTATATTTAAGATGTTTAGCTATTTTAGGTATCGTTTCTTTTTTAGGTAGATGAACGCCATATTCCCATTTTTGAACTGTCGATTTAGTTGTGTCTGTTTTACTAGCTAATTCTTTTTGTGTCATTCCTAACCGCGTTCTGCGGTCACTGATACGCTCTCCTACATCAAATCTATCTATCATTCACTTTCTCTCCTTTCAGCATGGCATTTAATTTATCGTCAACTTTTATCCAGCTGTTCTCTAAGTGGTAATATTCATCAAAACTTTTAACGCCCATTTGGTGTTGAGTTGAATGATGTTCTCTGCAAAGTGCTAACACTTCGTAACCGTAGTGGTCCATTGTTTTGCGATTTGCACCACGTCCTATTGCGTAATGATGTGCTAAATCGGCATTTGCTTTACCGCAAAGTACACAGTTACGATTGACCGTAGCCCAATATAAAAATGATTTATCTTGCTTGAGTAAGTCGCTTGTTTTATATGCAAGTGGTATATCGTTATGGAATATCCAGTCCAATGTAACCTCGATAATTCGGCTTGCTTGTGTACGTGTGCAATCACTTAATGAGATGCGCTTGTCGTAACCGTAGTAAGTCCGAACGTATTCGATGAACATATGGCGCATGTAGTCCATAGGTTGCCCTGTATGTGCCTCTATGTCCTTTACAAGTGCAAATATCTTACGGCGTTGTTTGTCGGTTATTCTGAAAGGGTCTACGACTTGCACATCTACCTCTACCTCAAACCCGTTATCCAGTAAGAGTGAAGTTTTGTTATCTAGTTCTACACCCTCAATGACAACGGTAGTTGTACCGTCATCTTGAGTGATGTAATTTTTGATTAAAGGCATTTACTCACGTCCTAGAATGGTAAATCGTCATCAGTGATTTCAATTGGACCGTTAGCATTTTGCATTCCGTTTCCAAACGGGTTATTGCCTGTTGGTGCTTGTCCTCTTTGTTGTTGTGATTGATTGTTTTTTTGATTGTTATTCTTTGGCTCTAAGAACTGAACACTGTCTGCTACTACTTCTGTTACGAATACACGTTGGCCTTCTTTATTTTCATAGCTACGTGATTGAATACGACCGTCTACGCCAGCTAAATTACCTTTCTTCAAATAATTATTGACGTTATCAGCTTGTTTTCTGAACACTACAATGTTAATGAAATCAGCCTCGCGTTCACCTTGTGCGTTTGTGAATGTACGATTGACCGCTAGTGTGAAAGTGGCAACATTCACACCGCTTTGTGTTGTTCTGAATTCTGGATCTTTCGTTAATCTACCTACTAAAATTACTCTGTTTATCATTCTTTAATTCCTCCAAGCCATTTATTAATTTGTTGTCTTGTAACGTTTATTTGTTGTTTGTTTAAATCATTTACATTCATATTTTTCAGTTTTTCTATCTGTTCTTGATATTTGCTTGCAGAGTTACTTCTTTCAGCAATTTCGATAAAACTATCTGCTTCTTGTCTAAGTAACTCTTTCAATTGATTATTTGATGTTGCATATCTCTCTTGCTTTTCTTTTGCATCTGCATCATCTTCATCAGTTGGAATATTGAAGAATTTCATTAAGAAGTATCTTTCTGCGTAAGTTAAAGCTGTTCCGTGTGCTTGTGAGATATCGCTTTGTTGACCGTAAGCGTGATAACTTACGTCAAACTTTTCTTCAGGTTTTTCTGCATTGATCCATGTATAATTTAAGTCCATTTCAACAATAAATTCTGTTACCTCTTGGCCACGTTTATTTTTAAAAGTGTGTGTAGTCCAGTTCTCATTACTTGTACTAGGGACTAGTAGCAGATTATGTTCAATCATTTTCTTTCTAATTCTGTGTAGTATTTGTGACCCTGATACATAAGAGAAGTTGTAGCCTTTTGTATCTTTAGTAAAACCATCAATATTAGCTTTAACGTCTGCTATCTTTTGGAATAAGTTAAGTTGTTCAGCCATCTACTTCACCACCAAACTAACAGTATGTTTCAACTTTGCACCCGGAACGTCTTTGCCGTTTTTCAAATCATCTGTAAGCATTTTAGAGTTGAGTTTTGGTGCTTGTGATACCCAATATTCTTTAGGTATTAATTTTTCATCTATGACCTCTTTACTTGGTCCATTATTACGTTTGTAAATGTAGTTAGTAGACGTACGGTACTTATCCAATTGACGTTGTTCTAACATGTCGAGTAAATAACCTTTTAATTTATCAGAAAGGTTAGATTTCTGTTTTTTGATTGCTTGTAGACGTTTGATTTCTTTATCAATAGTTTCAACATCAGCATCTACTGAACGTTTTAAGCCGATTGTATTATCAACTTTTATATTTAATTCTTCTTCGATGCTATCCAATGTATCTTTTAAATCTTCGAACGAATAACCTTCGTCTAATTTGTTTAAAACTTCTAAATAGGCTTGGTTTAAGTTATATGTGTTTGACATTGATATACTCCTCCAATCGTTGGTATGCCCTGTCTGCTCTAGCATCTGCACTTTGATATAGGCTTATATATAAATTGATGTTGTCGTTTAAATCTTTAATATGCTCTTTAGCAGTATCTAGTTGTCTTTTTAAATGTTTGTTTTCTAAACTGATTAAAACTAAGTCTTTGCTATCTTTTAGCAGGTTGTTATATTCTTTTAAAGATATAGTTACCTCTTGCATATATGTGCCTCCCGTTATATGATTAAGATGAAATTTTTGTTAAGTGCTTGACTGTTAGTCGTTGCAGCGACTTTCAGTCTTTTTTTTGTGCGTAATATAGTTTGTCGAAAAACAGATACGTTAGCATTGATGCTAATAAAGCAATTGCTACCGCGTTTGTGATGAATACACTCATCATCATTGCTAAAAAGAATATTACGTTGAACGCCATCCCGCTGATTAAGATTGTTTTGTCTTTGATTGACATTCTTTTGTCTTCCTTTCTTCTAGATTTTTCATCGCCGGCTCTAAGTAGCCACGTTTGGCAAAGAATTGGAACATCATTGTTTGTATGTGTTTTGGCATTACGACCACTCCTTTCGTGTATAATTTAGTTATCAACCTAAGGAGGTGATAACATGGATAAAATTTCTAAAGATGAACTTTTAAAATTGTTCAATCAAAGAAATGAAGTTGCTTCTCAAAAATTTGAAGAGTTTCATGCAGAAAGAAAGAATAATGATCCAAATACTATTACAAATAATTTTTTTAAAGCATTCTCTCAATCAAACGATGAAATGATTATGCAAATTTTAGATAAGTTGAATTTAATCGAGAACTAGTCGAATTTTATCTGCATCGCAATTCATATTAACGTTTGTTTTCTTAGGTCTTGAGTAATTCTCAATCTTTACAACCTTCCACGTCACAACCGCCATTGTGATGAGGAGGGTTGTTTTGTATAAAAATTTCATGGTTACGCCTCCTTAACCTAGTCTTTTTAAAATTTCAAAGTCGCCATGTCTTTCAGCAACGTCGATTTGATGGTCAGTAAGTCTTAAAAAATGAGGTGGCATATTTACTAATTCTAGATTTCCTATAAATTCCATAGCTTTTTCGAAGTCGACATGTCTAATTGTTGTGTAAGTAATTGAATTGAAATGTCTATTAAGTGTCGAATAAATACCTTGAACAAAATGACAACGTTTTTTATGGTAAAGTTCTTTAGATACATCTTCTTTGAAAAATTGGTTGGTTAAATAATATGACCGCTCTCCTACTTTTGATTGAATATACTTCCCTTCACCACGACTTAATACGTTGTTTTTTTCATTTTCTTCCATACGTTTATTAAGTCTGTTTTCCGTATCAATCATTTTGCTTTCAAACTCATTCATTTTTTCATCTTGTTCTTTCATTTTTTTATCGTGCTCTTCCATTTTGATAAAAAGTTCTCTGCTAAATTCTGCTTGCTGCACTAATTGGTCTGCTTGTCGTCTACTGATATCGATTAAATTTTTAGACATCGATTACATCTCCTTTGTTAAGTTGTTGGTTTAATTTTTTTGATAAATCGAGTAAATCATCTGCTATCTTTTTAATAGGCTTAATCGCATATTCATTACTTAAAATATATTCATCATGAATGAAGTAAGTCA
The DNA here is from genome assembly GCF_017893165.1 of Staphylococcus sp. GDX8P54P. Classification (NCBI taxonomy): domain Bacteria; kingdom Bacillati; phylum Bacillota; class Bacilli; order Caryophanales; family Staphylococcaceae; genus Staphylococcus; species Staphylococcus sp. GDX8P54P. The sequence goes on along the minus strand of NZ_JAESMM010000025.1, from coordinate 54,526 downwards.
TAGGTGCGATTTCTTTGATAAGTGCCTCACCTTTTTTAACAAGGTCGTACACTTCTTTTTGGGCCTTTAATCTACGTTGTCCGTCATCTAACTTTCTATTCATATCACCTAACGCTTTATTTAATTCATCATATTTCTGCGACTTCTCACTTATTTCATCTCTACGTCGCTCCATATCTTTGATGTCTTTTTCCAATTTTTCATTACGTTGTTCAATCAGTTTTTGTTGGTGTCTTGATTGAGCGAGCGCATTTTTAGTTTCTTGATAGTCCTCAGGCTCCATATACTTCTCAATAACTTCCGGCTCTCTACTCTCTGCATCTTCCAGTTGTTTCTTCGCAATTTCTTCTGAGCGTTGTGCTTGTTCTACTTGAGATTGAAGTTGGGCGTTTTGTTCGTCACGTTGTTTGAGTTGCTTCTTTAATTCACGTAATTCTCTTACTGTCATTTCATCGGGTGTTTTTGTTTCTCCTTTTGATGTTGTATGTTCTTTGTTCCGTTCTGGTTCGGGAAGAGTTGTAATAAGATATAAAGCATTTGAACCTAAATTGTGGTACGTATCAGAATTTGGTAATTCTGACGAAACTTTCATAAATCTGTTAGCAGTATTCCAATCTAAATTTAAATTTTCTAACCACTTGCCAAACTCACCATGTGCCAAGTCATTCTCTTTCACGTGTTTCAATCTTCGACCAATTTCAAAAATGGACTGACCAGCAATATTTTGGTAACTCTTGATTTCTGTTTCTATTGTGGTTAAGTCATTACTAAGTTGTAATTCGTTCAATTATTATCACCTCTATTATCACTTAAAGTGATATTGATATTAAATTTTTTTAGCCTTTATATAATCAACTTCAGTGTTGAATAATTTGGCTAAAGCATAAAGTTGTAACCCTTTTAATTCAGCGTCATCTTTTTCCCATCTTATTACAGATTGCTTAGTGACACCTAATTTATCAGCTACATCTTGTTGTGTCATTTTTGAATTAGTACGCCACACTTTTACTGGAAACTCTTTAAAATCCTCTGGCATTTCGTATCACCTCCTGTTGACACTTACAACTATACTATCACTTAAAGTAATATGTCAACACTTAAAGTGATATTTTTTTAGAAATAGTGATAATAAGTGTTGTAAAGTAATATCACTTATGGTAAATTAGTATTACATTAAGTAATACTAAAGGAGAAAAAACATGGAATACAAAAGCGCTAGAAAAATTTTATCGGAGAACTTAGAACAACTTATGAAAGAAAATAACATCACTCAAGTAGAATTATCTGAAGCAATCGGCGTAAGCCAGTCCACAATCTCTAACTGGCTAAAAGAAATTAAATATCCTAGAATTTCAAAAATACAAGAATTAGCCAATTACTTTAATGTACCTAAATCTAGAATCACAGAAGATAAAAGTTTACAACAAGATACAATGGCTGCTCATTTCGATAAAGACGGCCTAACAGAAGAAGAAATGAAAGAAGTTCAAGATTTTATTAAATTCATTAAAAGTAAAAGAAAATAAAAAGGGTGTATTGAATGGGGTTATTTGAAGAATTATGTATAAAAAACGACTGGATAGAAATAGAAGAAACTAATCGTTTACCTAAATTTCAACCCGGTTTTTATATAAATGGGAAAATTTATATCAATAGTAACCTATCCGAAACACGCAAAGCAGAGGTTCTCTTCGAAGAATTAGCGCATCATAAACTTACGTATGGGAATATCTTAGATCAATCTAAAGACATAAATCGAAAATTTGAAAACTACGCTAGGCGTCACGGGTTCGAAGCAGCACTTCCCCTACGTATTATTGTGGAGGCACATAACTATGGTGTAAGTAGCTTATATGAACTAGCTGATTATGTTCAATTAAGTGAAAAGTACATAGTAGAGATACTGGGACATTATAAACAAAAACATGGTTTAACTACTCGATATGGTAAATACGTTATTCAATTTGAACCATTGCGAGTTTTTGAATATAAAAATATTAATTAAGGGGGACATTTTTATGTCTGAAAAAAAGAAGTGGTATAAATCCACATGGTTTACTATTTTAACTCTAATCTTTATTTTCCCATTAGGATTGTTTCTAATGTGGAAATACATGGATTGGAAGCGTTGGGTTAAAATTTTAATTACTGTTTTAATTATTATAATAGCTATCACCAATTTTACAAGCCAACCCGAATCAAATAACGAATCTTCAAAGAAAGAAGTAACTACTGAAAAGAAAAGTTCTGAATCAAAAGAAGAATCTAATGATGAATTAGATACCGAAGAAGAGACTACTTCTGAAGAAAACGCATTTGAAGAATCTAATGATGAATTAGATTCTACTGATAAATCTACATATAAGGAAGAATCTACAGAAGAAGAAACTTCTAGTAAACCAACTAGAGAACAGAAAGCTGCATTAAACAAAGCTGAGACGTATTCTGAAATGATGCATATGTCTAAAAGTGGTATTTATGATCAATTAACTTCAGATTATGGTGAAAAATTCCCTGCTGATGCAGCTCAATACGCTGTGGATAATCTAAAAGTTGATTATAAAAAGAACGCACTAGAAAAGGCTAAGGATTATGCAGAACAACAAGACATGTCTACTGATGCTATTTATGATCAATTAACTTCGGATTATGGTGAGAAATTTACCGCAGAAGAAGCTCAATATGCAGTGGATCATTTAGACGAATAATTTATGGGTAGCCCGCCTACCCTTATTATTTTTTTACTTTTTTTGAGGTGATTTAATGAACGTAGCAATATATTGCCGTGTCAGTACACTAGAACAAAAAGAACACGGCTATTCTATTGAGGAGCAAGAACGTAAATTACGTTCGTATTGTGATATCAACGATTGGAACGTTAAAGATGTGTATGTAGACGCTGGTTTCTCTGGTGCTAAACGTGACCGACCGGAATTAAAGCGATTGTTAAATGATATTAAACACTTTGATTTAATCTTAGTTTATAAACTGGATAGACTTACACGTTCAGTTAGAGATTTACTCGACTTGCTAGAAGTATTCGAGAATAATGATGTTGCATTTAGGAGTGCAACCGAAGTATACGATACCACAACTGCAATGGGACGACTGTTTGTCACATTAGTAGGTGCGATGGCTGAATGGGAACGTGAGACAATTAGAGAACGTACACAAATGGGTAAACTTGCAGCACTTAAAAAAGGTATCATGCTCACTACTCCACCGTTTTATTATGATCGTGTAGATAATAAATTTGTACCTAACGAGTATAAAAAAGTAGTGCTATTTGCTTATGAGGAGGCGTTAAAAGGTAAGAGTGCTAAATCAATAGCACGTAAGTTGAATAATTCAGATATCCCGCCACCAAACAACAGAAAGTGGGAAGATAGGTCAATCACACGAGCATTGAGAAGTCCGTTTACACGCGGTCATTTTGAGTGGGGCGGAGTTTATTTAGAGAATAACCACGAGCCTATTATTACTGAAGAAATGTACAATAAAATTAAAGATAGACTGAATGAACGTGTGAATACAAAAGTGGTTGCTCACACATCTGTGTTTAGAGGTAAACTCACATGCCCAACATGTGGCGCTAAATTAACGATGAATACCAATCGAAAGAAAACACAAAATGGCTATACAACGCATAAAAATTATTACTGTAATAATTGTAAAATAATGCCTAACTTAAAACCAGTTTATATAAAAGAACGGGAGGTATTACGAGTATTTTATGACTACTTACTCAATCTAAATTTAGAGAAATATGAAATTGAAGAAAAACAAAGTGAGCCTGAAATAACTGTTGATATCCACAAAGTTATGGAACAACGCAAAAGGTATCATAAGTTATATGCGAACGGGTTAATGCAGGAAGATGAGCTGTTTGATTTAATTAAAGAAACTGACGAGGCTATTAAAGAATATGAAAGTCAAACTAAAAACAAAGTAGAAAAACAGTTTGATATTGAAGGTGTTAAAAAATATAAAAAATTACTTTTAGAAATGTGGAATGTATCCACGCTTGAGGATAAAGCCGAATTTGTACAAATGGCGATTAAGTCAATTGAATTCGACTATATTATAGATGACGGACCACCAACTAGCCGTAAGCATTCGTTGAAAATAAACCAAATAATTTTTTATTAATTTAGTACGGAAGTATGCACAATTGAGCAATCACGGCTGTATACCTTCTAAAGTTCTCGTGCATGATGGTATTGACGGTACAGATTTTGGTTCTGCCTTTTCAAGAAAAAAAGACGTAGTTCGCGCATTAAATAAGAAAAATTATGATAACTTAGCAAATGATGCAAATATTGATGTATTCACTTACAAAGCTCAATTTAAATCAAATACTGAAGTCAATCTTGTAAGCGAAGATGGTACTATTGCTCAGACATTAACAGCAGATAAGATTATTATTAATACTGGTGCGAAATCAAATATTCCTGCTATCAAAGGGATAGAGACCGCACAACATTTATATGATTCACGTGGATTATTAAATATTTCATATCAACCGAAACATTTAGTAATTATTGGCGGTGGCTATATCGCTTTAGAATTTGCTTCAATGTTTGCAAATTTTGGTACTAAAGTTACTGTTTTAGAATATGGTTCACAAATCATGCCACGAGAAGATCAAGACGTGGTTGCCTATGCACTTAAAGATTTAGAAGATAAAGGCATTTCGTTTATTACAAATGTAGAAACACAAGCATTTAAAAATGAGGGCAATCACACAACAGTTGTAACTACTCAAGGTAATTTCTCAGCTGATGCCGTACTGTTAGCGACAGGACGTGTACCTAACACTGACTTAGCACTTGAACACACTGATATTGAACTTGGCGAACGTGGTGAAATTAAAGTGAACGCGCATTTACAGACATCAGTTGCCCACATTTATGCAGCAGGAGATGTCAAAGGTGGACTACAATTTACGTATATCTCGCTAGATGATTTTCGAATACTGCAGTCTGAATTATTTGGAGATCGTTCGCGAACAACGGGGAACCGTGGTACAATCCCTTACTCTGTCTTTATTGACCCACCATTATCTCGAGTTGGTTTAACGGCTAAAGAAGCACAGTCTCAAGGCTATAATTATATAGAAAATACATTACTTGTCTCTCAAATTCCAAGACATAAGATTAATAATGATGCGCGTGGAATTTTCAAAGTAGTTATAAACAAAGATAACGATATGATTTTAGGTGCTACCCTTTACGGTAAAGAATCTGAAGAAATTATCAACTTAATTAAATTAGCTATCGATCAGCATATTCCTTATCAAACATTGAGAGATACGATTTATACGCACCCAACTATCGTCGAATCATTTAATGATTTATTTAATATTTAAAATATTTTTTATGTGCCAAAACGTTGTCATATTAGTGCATGGAGAGATATAATTTCAACTTATCAATATTTTTAAAAATAAAAAGCTTTACTTATTAATGAATAACAGTTATAGTTAATCTAACGTAATAAAAGCTCGTGAATTTAAATGTAGTGTGTTTGTCTAGAATACTCTCTTTTTTATAAATGAATTTGTTACAAATATTCGTGCAAAAGCACATGGAGGTATTCTATATGAATAACGGTACAGTAAAATGGTTTAACGCAGAAAAAGGTTTTGGTTTCATCGAAAGAGAAGATGGTAACGACGTATTCGTACACTTCAGCGGTATCGCTGGTGAAGGTTACAAAACTTTAGAAGAAGGTCAAAAAGTTGACTTCGATATTACTGAAGGTCAGCGTGGCGAACAAGCAACTAACGTTGTTGTAATGTCATAGGATTAAACCTAATTAAGCGTCCGGGACAAAAATAATATANNGCTGACTGAACTGAGCAATCGCTTAATTCAAGCTTTTCTCAGTTCTAGTCACCCTTGCGGGGGTGGGACAACGAATTTAAAAAGAATTCTGTCCCACTCCCGCTTTTTTTAACATTAAAAAAGCTACGACAATATTCAGATTAGAATACATTCATAGCTTAATTTATACTAACATTTAATTATTTATTCGCTTTACGTTTAGCTAATTTTTCTTTTAGCTTGCGGTCTTGTTCTTCTTTACGACGTTTACGTTCTTCATTACGTTTTCTTAGACGCTCTTCTTCTTCCGGATCTCTTGGTTTTTTAAGCTGGGCTGTGACTTTTTCTAATAGTTCGTCTTCAGTAAGCGCAGCAAGTGGACGATTATTGACAAAAGCAAACGTTTTTCGACGTCCAGGACCACAATAAGATTGGCAACCAATTTCAATTTCTGCTTCTGGATCTAACTTCTCTAGTTTTCTCTTCAACGTTTTAATATTAACCGCCTGACATTCATCACAAATTAAGAATTTATTTTTCACCTTGCCACCTACCTTTCTATATTGTCATTGCTATATAAATTTTTTAAAAAGTTTTACATACGCATCAATAAATTTAACTCTAATTATTTTACTCCTTTTACTAAAAAATTCAAGCAAATCATTAAAAGTCATGCGCACTTTCATTAAAAAAGAGCAAGACATTGATTCAACATTTGAATTTAGTCCCACTCGTTTACGTGCGAATATGATTATTGTCCATGATAAATTCTAAATTTCAACGGTTTAATACCGTGAGATGCCCATTCATCATAAATACGATTTTTATCGATACGATTATCGATAATTGCGATACCACAGTCACCACCGCCAGCTCCTGATGTCTTAGCAGCAGCGCCATAACGTTCTCCAATATCACATAATAATTTTAAATTTTCAGTTTCGATATCAACCGTCGCCTCATTATCCATTTGTTGAATAATCATGCGATTTTGTCGTATCATCTTTTGAACACCTTTAATGTTATTCGTTTTAAAGGCATAAATTAAGTTTTCAACACACGCATGCGATTGATCAAGGAATCTTCCGTAGAAAGAAGGGTCTGATTTCAAGCGTTTGACTTCACTAACTAAATATGGTGATGATGCAGGTGAACCTGTCCACCCGATTAACACTTCCATATTTTCTGGTGCCTGTAGTGGTTCAATATGAAGTCCCGGCCAATTCTTTTCTAGTACTTCATTAACTGAAGTTTCTTCCATCTGTTGTTTAACCCAATCATGGTCAAACGTACTATAAGCTAGCCATCCACTATACACGCTGACAGCTATATCACCACATGAACTTAAACTTTGTAGTCGCATGTTAGAAATGACCGCCAATTTATAAATATATAAATTAGACAATTGCATATCGTAAAACTCATTTAAAGCCTTAACAACAGATACTAAGACAGCTGCACTCGAACCAAGCCCATACTTATTACCTGAAGCATCATCTAAGTTACTGTCAATTTCTAAATGAAAGTGCTTTAATTCAATATTGCAACTTCTTGCATATTGTTCAAAAACTTCAATCGCAGTTACAACATATTTCAATTGACTCGCAGCATTGGCATCAGAGATATCTATTTTATCTTCATTGCGATTAAACGTTACAGGCTCATAATGTAGTGTCTTTGAGTGAATCGTACCTGTTACCTCATTTGAAGCTTCAATCGTAGCAGTCACAAATCGATCGACCGCAATTAAGACAGACTTATATCCCGGCTCAGTCACTGCATATTCGCCTGCTACATAAAGCTTTCCTGGTGCTTTCACCTGAATCATTATATCTCTTCCTTACTTAATTATTTCGACTCCTGATTGTGTAATATCACTTGTGATGATTTTTGATTGATCAAATGCTTGTAAAAATTTATCTACGATGGCTTGTTGATTTTTCTTCTCGATCAACACTTTGACATTAGGTCCCGCGTCCATTGTAAAGTAACATGGTAAACCCGCTTCCCTACATTCCTGAACGATGCGCATTGCATCGTAACTTTCTTGTACTAAATATGTAAATGGCGGTTGTGCACCTAAATTTGTAGCGTGCATACGTAAACCATTGGCTTCTATCACTTCACCCATACGCTTGAAATCTTTTTGACTAATTGCCGCTTTTGTCTCTTTCAAATCTGGTTCAACATGATCTAACCAATATTGATAAAAGCGAGACGTATCACGTGTCAATGACATGCCCGAGCGACTAGATACTTTTTTAGATTTATTATTAATGACTACAAAAATCATAGCCAATTCGTTTTCCCAATTGTCGGATTCAACACGGTGTGCATAAGACGTTTCATCATCATGCCCTTTTTCCCATTCAGCAAATCCGCCATAAATACTTCGCGATGCTGAACCAGAACCACGACGCGCTAAACGTGAAAGGTCTTTATCAGACAAACCTAATTGTAGAGCTTCATTACACGCACCAGCTAATGCAGCATACGCACTCGCTGAAGACGCTAATCCTGCAGCTGTCGGAACAAAATTCTCACTTTCAATAAGTGCATGTTCTGAAATACCTGCTTCTTTACGAACCATGTCCATATAACGTTGAATCTTAGCGCTTTCTTTAGCGTTTACAGTTTCCCCGTTTAGGATTAACTGATCTTCAGTCAATGTGTCGTCAAATGTAACACGCGTTTCAGTGTAGAAACGGTCTAGTGTAACTGACAAACTATTATTCATTGGAATAATTAATGCTTCATCTGCTTTACCCCAATATTTAATCAGTGCAATATTCGTATGTGCGCGTGCTTTACCACTCTTTTTCAATGGTTTATCCTCCTAACTTCTCAATCCATGTATGTTGTGCACCAGCTTTTTCAACGGCAGCGACAATACGCTTAGCTGTTTGCAATTCTTTAGCTAAGATAAGCATACTGCCACCTCGACCGCCACCTGTTAACTTGCCAGCGACCGATCCATTTTCTTCTCCTAAACGAAGAAACATTTCAATTTTATCGTGACTTACTGTTAATGTTCTTAAGTCATCTTGACATTGATTAAAGATTGTTGCTAATTGATCAAAACTATGATGCTCAATGGCTTCACTTGCTGAATACACTAAAGATCCAATATGTTCAACAATTTGCATGTAATTTTTGTCGTTATCACATAATTGATGGACATCTTCAACTGCTTGCTTAGTTGAACCTTTGACACCTGTATCGATAACAACCATATAGCCATCTAAATCTAATGTCTTTAATATTTCAACTTCACCTTTTTGATACCAAACAGGTTGATTTGTCACAATCGTCTTTGTGTCTATACCGCTTGGTTTACCGTGTGCAATACGTTCTGCCCAGTCTGCATTTTCTAATAATTCTTTATCCGTTAATGGTAAGCCTAAATAATCATAGCTTGCTCTTATGAAAGCTACAGCAACTGCTGCACTTGAACCTAACCCTCTAGATGGGGGTAAATTAGCTTGAATTTTAATTAATAACGGCTCTTCTACCTTTTTATTTTCAACGAAATGCCCTATTAACGATTTCAAATGTTCTGGCGCATCATAAAGTGGTCCATCATAGACATCACTTTGAATTGCTGAGTAATTCCCTTTTTCTAAACTTTCAATTAAGACTTTTACTTTTCCTGAAGTGAACGGAATCGCAATTGCAGGTTCACCGAATGTGACTGCATGCTCCCCGATTAATATTATTTTGCCGTTAGACTCCCCATAGCCACGTTGTACCATGATATCTCACCTTTAATATTCTTTCTGAAAAATTATTTTCGAGATCAGTGGACATACGTATCATGCATATATCCTTAATCTGCCAACTCTATGTATGCTTAAGTAACTTGGTGTTTGATTTATCGATTTTTATCGATGTATATATACGTAAATTTATCTTTAATGACATTTGTCTTCGTCTAAATTCATTTTTGCGTTTGTTGCAAACTGATTAAAAATAGACTCAAATTATTTACTTTAAAACTTAAAAATAATTATACCCTAAAATTTAAAATCTCTAACATACTGCTATGTCAATGGTTTACGATTGCTAGATCCATTCCGCGGTTTGAACCCACTCTCTGCGCATGATGATGACACGCAATATACATTGTTTTTATATTAATCCACCTAAACTATATTACTATAAAAAGTAATAGGAATATAGCAATTTATAATAAATTTGATATATAATTCCACTAAACTTTACATTTATTCAAATGAAAAGGAGACTTTCTAAACTATATAAAAGTAATAGAAAGTCTCCTTTAACTGTATCAAATTTTTTATTTTAAAAGTTGTTTCACGCTTAATTTTCTTCTATTGAACGATTCATCTTCTCATTACGATCTATCATTCTGTCGAAATAACCTTCATAACGTGACCATTCATCTTCTGTGATGGGATCCATATTCAGATTACCACCTAAATCTTTAATCGCATGCAATAGTTGAAACATCACATCTTGCACTTTAATGTCTCGTCCAAGGAGTGTTTCAAGTGATGCCATACATTCAGGTTGAATATCTGGATATTTAAATTTAGTTACTTCACCTTTTAGCGCATGTTCATAAAAGACTCGCATCATTTCTGCACGTTCTGAACCTGAACCTTCAACGCAAAGGTATATTTGAACTGCAATACCACCTCGAACACGTCGTTGTGAAATACCGGCAAACTTTTTACCGTCTATGCTTAAGTCGAATTTACCTGGGCAGTATGAATGCTCAATTTCACGTGTATCAATCTCTACATTTTCATTTTCGAACATTTTACAAATCAATAAGTACATCACTGTAAATGCTTCATCAATGGTCGTTTCAGTTTGACCTTTGAAAATAAGAGAAATATTTAACACACCCTGATCTAACACAACGCCAAGGCCACCTGAGTTTCTCACAATGGCATTATAACCAATGTCATCCGTTAAATATCGAATACCATCTTTAAGAAATGGCAAGCGAGAATCATGGATACCAAGAATAACTGTATGTTGGTGGATCCACGTTCTAACCACGTTGCATGATAAATCTTTACCTACACTTTCTGAAAACGTATCGTCAAAAGCAAATGATTGCATTGGCGCTAAACCAGATGAATGATCTACATAGCGCCAATCAATATCATTAAAGTACTTGCTTGCTAAATCCATTATTGTAATGTTTGAGCAGCTGTAATGATTGATAATTTATAAACGTCTTCAGTTGAGCAACCGCGTGATAAGTCGTTAACAGGTGAGTTTAAACCTTGTAATACAGGACCAACTGCGTCAAATCCACCTAAACGTTGCGCAATTTTGTATCCAATGTTACCAGCTTCTAAGCTTGGGAATACAAAGACATTTGCATTACCTTGGATTTTAGCACCTGGTGCTTTTTTCTCTGCTACTGAAGGTACAATGGCAGCATCAAATTGGAATTCACCATCAATGACAACATCTGTTAAGCCTTCAGATTCTACTTTTTCTTGAGCTAATTTAACTGCATTTGCAACTTTATCAACATCGTCAGATTTAGCTGAACCTTTAGTTGAGAAACTTAACATCGCAACACGTGGGTCCATGCCGAAACTTTTAGCTGATTTCGCACTTTCAACAGCGATTTCTGCTAAATCAGATGATTCTAATGTTGGATTGATTGCACAGTCACCAAATACATATTGTTGGTCATCTTTAATCATAAAGAAGATACCAGAAGTTTTAGATACACCTGGTTTTGTTTTAATGATTTGTAATGCAGGGCGAACAGTATCTCCAGTTGAATGCGCAGCACCACTTACTAATCCGTCAGCATGACCAGCATAAACTAACATTGTACCGAAATAGTTAACGTTATTTAATAATTCTTCAGCTTGTTCTTCAGTCGCTTTACCTTTACGGCGTTCAACGAATGATTTAACTAATTCTGGTTTGAGTTCACTTGTAGATGGATTGATAATTTCGATATCTGAAACATCTAATCCTTTGTCTTTAGCTAATAAATTAATTTTGTCATAGTCACCTAAAACGACAGGTGTTACATAGTCAGTTGCTTGTAATTGTGTAGCAGCTGTTAACACACGCTCATCTTCACCCTCAGGTAATACGATTTTGACATTTTTTCCTGAAAGTTTCTCTTGTAATACATCTAATAAACTAGACATAATGCCCTCCTAAATAATTTCATAATAATATTTTGCAACCTAATTATACTGTATTTGTATTGATATTTCCATTTCACTAATTTGTAATCATTTAAGTATGTTTACTAATTCTCTTTATGATAAAATTTAGTCTGTATTAAACAATAATAATCAATTTTCGAAGGAGCGATACACATGAGTGAAGCAGCTGAAACTTTAGATGGTTGGTACAGTCTTCATTTATTCTATGCTGTTGATTGGGCAACATTCAGACTAGTGCCTGAGGACGAACGTGAAGCAATGATTGATGAATTCAAGACATTCATTAACGATAAAGCTAGCGCCAGAGAACAACAAGCCGGTGACTATGCACTATATAATATTGCTGGTCAAAAAGCCGACATATTATTATGGTATTTACGTCCGGAAATGAAAGAATTAAATGAGATTGAGAATGAATTCAATAAACTTCGTATTGCTGATTTCTTAATTCAAACTTACTCATACGTATCAGTTATTGAATTAGGTAATTATCTAGCAGGTAAATCGGATGAAGATCCATATCAAAATCCACATATTAGAGCAAGATTATATCCTGAATTACCTAGAACAGAATATATTTGTTTTTACCCAATGGATAAACGTCGTAACGAAACTTACAACTGGTATATGTTACCAATGGAAGAACGTAAAAAATTAATGTATAACCATGGTATGATTGGTCGACAATATGCAGGTAAAATCAAACAATTTATCACTGGATCAGTTGGTTTCGATGACTTTGAATGGGGTGTAACGCTATTCTCAGACGATGTACTACAATTCAAGAAGATTGTATATGAAATGCGTTTTGACGAAACAACCGCTAGATATGGTGAATTTGGTGGGTTCTACATTGGTCATATCTTAACAACAGATGATTTCGAACACTTCTTCGCTATTTAATCTATTGTTAAGTCATTTTATTACTTGTTTATGTATAACTTGTTGAGGCTGAGACATAAATAATATAATGTAGCTATTTTGCAAATTCGCAGTAGCTGACTGAACTGAGAAGGCGCTTAAATCATGCTTTTCTCAGTTCTAGTCATCCTTGCGGGAGTGGGACGACGAATTCAAATGAATTCTGTCCCGCTCCCAACTTCTTATTTATTAAAGATAGAACTCCGTTTTAAATACTCCCATTAACATTATGATATCGAACTGAAATATTCACTATGATTCGTCTAATCATAGTTTAATCGACGACCATTTAGGGAAATACTATAGTCTAGTAAAGTCGTGCACAAGTCCACAATAAAAACAACCTGAGACACATGCGATGTCTCAGGCTATTATAGTGTAGTATGCGTTTTGGGAGAACTTAATTACTACTCTGAACATTAACAATCATGGTCATATTGTCGCTACCCAATATGACTCATAAATTGCTAACTAATTATTATTTAACCAAATTGTAATATTTTGAAACATTATAGAATGAGTTTCTATATCGTTTTCAGTTTAAAAATATTGCAACTTTATACTATTTTGATTAATATACACGCTTTGATTTATCTCGACTACTTTAATGGTATACTGTCTTCATTGTGCAGAATGGCATATGCGTTGTAGTCATTGAATGCCAACTTACTTTTTAGTAAATCTCCTAACGACATACATTCAATAATGCCTTCACGCATGTTTATAACAACTTACTATAAACGTATGACTTTAAATGAATTAGTAGTTTTAATATGACAACATAAGTTTAAATAGCTTTAATATCTCAGATTGATTGACTATAATTATGAATACATCTTAACGAATGGTGATGAAATGGATAATACACAAATACATGAAAATGCAGATGAAAAATTAATCAAAGACGTCGTCATGATGGCTGGACGTATATTATTAGAATCGGGTGCAGAAGGAACACGTGTTGAAGATACGATGACTCGTATTGCGCGTAAACTTGGCTATTCTGAAAGTAATAGCTTTGTCACTAATACTGTCATTCAATTTACATTACACAACGAATCTTATCCTCGAATTTTTAGAATTAACTCACGTGATACCAATCTCATTAAAATTTCACAAACAAACGAAATTTCACGTTTAATAACTAAAGGTGCTATTACACTTGAAGAAGCTAAACTAAAGCTTGAAAATATATATGTTGCTAAACGAGATAGTAGCTTATTATTTAAAGGGATTGCTGCGGCTATTATCGCGATTAGTTTCTTGTACTTACAAGATGGTAAACTGATCGATGTTATCACAGCACTATTAGCCGGTGGCTTAGGCTATCTTGTCGTTGAAATTTTAGATAGACGCTTACATGCGCAATTCATTCCAGAATTTCTAGGATCGCTTGTTATCGGTATTATATCGGTACTGGGACATCACTTATTACCTACCGGAGACCTCGCAACCATAATTATCGCCTCTGTTATGCCAATCGTTCCCGGGGTGCTTATAACCAATGCCATACAAGACTTATTTGGTGGCCATATGCTTATGTTTACAACGAAATCCTTAGAAGCACTTGTCACCGCTTTTGGTATTGGCGCTGGCGTTGGCTCAGTATTAATTTTAGTTTAGGAGTGGGAATGAATGTTTTGGATATTAAACTTAATTTTTAGTTATACCGCTTCACTATTTTTCTGTGTGATCTTCGACGCACCTAGAAAGCTCTATCTTTCATGTGGGTTTGTAGGTGCCTGTGGTTGGATGGTTTACATTCTCTTCTTTCAAGGGTTAAATGTACATACCATTTATTCAAGTTTCTTTGGTAGTTTAGCACTAGGTTTAATTAGTCATTATATGGCTCGTACAAAGAGAGAGCCGGCAATTATCTTCATGGTACCTGGCATCATTCCACTTGTTCCAGGTGGCCTTGCATTTGATGCAACTAAAAACTTGGTGCTATTAGACTTTAGTAAAGCGATTAATACAATGCTTGAAGTCACACTGATTGCAGGTGCCATTGCACTTGGCTTATTATTTGCAGACCAAATTTCTAAAATTATATTATCTGGATTTGCAAGAACACGAAAAAGAATTTAACGTCTTTGATTATATTTATGATATTAGAAGGGAGTGGGACAGAATTCTTTTAAATTCGTCGTCCCACCCCCGCAAGGATGACTAGAACTGAGAAAAGCTTGATTAAAGCGCCTTCTCAGTTCAGTCAGCTACTGCGAATTTGCAAACTAGCTTCATTATATTATTTATGTCCCGCGCTTTTTAAATTGAACGTTTTTTCACTCTATGATTTATAGGTATCGTCTACCATATCCTCAACTTCTTTTTCAGAACGATTTAAAATTAATCGACTTAATTCATCACTATCTATGTTCTTTAATTTAGGATAGCGAATCACAAAGAAAATCAATCCTATCACTAGCCATCCGCCTAACGCAATATAAGACGGCATTGACAGTGACGCCGGTGAACCAGGAACTAATAATAATAAAAGGAAGATAAACGATACAATCGAACCTAAAATGGCAAATGTCTTATAGACAGGCCCATACGTATTGCTTTCTTTATTAAAGCTAAATAACTTAGCAGCAGATAAACATGTAATAAAATAAGCAATCGATACACCTGTTGACGACATATCAACAATCCATGTTAATGCCGTACGACCTAACCAAGGCGCAATTAAAGTTACAGCTACTAAAAAGATAATCGCAATATAAGGCGTTTTATACTTAGAATGTAATTTACTAAACGCAGTTGGCATAATTCCAGAACGCCCCATCGAGAAGAGTAATCGACTGGCACTCATTAAGAAGCCATTTAAACCTGTAAAAATACCCATAATAATCGCTATAGCTAATACACCTAAACCAATGTAACCAAAGGCCGTTTGTGTTGCTGCACCTGTCACCCATAAATTACCATTTAAACTTGCACTATTCGTACTTAACCAACCTGTATATAAAATCATAACGACATAAGTTAATGACGCTGCAAGCAAACTATAAACAATTAATTTAAACGTCTTATTTGGTGAAAAGTTAAATTCCTCCGCAGTTTGGGGAATGTTGTCAAACCCAACATAAGCCCATGGCGCTACCGCCACAATCATAATAATAGATGTAAACCATCCAGTACTTGGATTGGCTAATGGTTGTAAATTATTAAAATCAAAATTATTACCAAAGAATGAGCCGAAGAACATCAGTAAAACAACGATGACCATAGCTACACAAAAGTAATATTGTAATGAACCAGATACACTTGCACCACGAATGGCTACAAACATAAACACAAGTAACAATACTGTTGCAATAATGATTTCAGTTATGTAAACATCCCATCCTGCAATCGTGTATAACCGCCCATTATTAAGCAAATCAGGAAGTAGAAATTTCACTAATAAACTAAACGCAGTCGCATTAAGTGCAACCACACATACATAGCCAAATGTTAGAAACCATGACGAGAAGAAACTAACATATCTTCCGAAACTTAAATAACTAAATGCAAAGGCGCCCCCTGAAACTGGAAATCGCTCTACTAAAGCGCCATAACTCACTGCAATAAGTATCATTAATAATGCACCAATAACGATACCGATAGATGCCGCAATTGGCCCAGATTGCTTAATCCAATCTCCAGGTAAAATGAAGGCACCCCAACCAATACATGAACCATAAGCAATCGCCCAGACAAATTTTTCAGAGAGGTTCTGTTTCAAATCGCCTCGATCTATATTCTGATTTTTATTATTTTTGCTCATAAAATAAACTCACCTCAAGTATGCTATATACCCCAAAGGTGAGTTATTCAATCTATAGTATTGATACAATATAAGTGTTTATCTACTTAAATTCAATCACATAAAGGCTTTAAATCATATTAAATCTTACCCTACAAATTTAAATGTAGAAATGATCAGCATAAGCCAACCTGCAATAAATAATACGCCACCAATAGGTGTAATCGCTCCTAAAATGCGGATTTGTGTTAAAGCTAGAATATATAATGAACCACTAAAGAACACGACACCTAGAAAGAGTAGCCAGCCTGCCCAATTCACATTAATAGATGTTGTACCGCTAATCACGCCAATAATGATTAATCCTAATCCATGGTACATTTGATAATTTACCGCTTTTTCCCAAACTGACATATATTTATCTGATAATTTACCTTCAAGTCCGTGCGCACCAAACGCCCCAGTACCAACTGACATCATCGTACATAACGCACCTAGTATTATAAACAATTTCATCATATCTCTTCATTCTCCTTATTCAGTTTAAAAATCAAATATGGATTCCCCATTACCGATTTCATCGTCCGTGATCATCGTATTAGACGGTAAGTGATTATTCTGTGTCGATTTCATGGTATTTGGAACTGTTCCACCCATCGCTTCGATTTCTGCAGCTGTCACTTTAGATTTATCTTGTGACGTTGATGTATTGGAACTTTGATTTACCTTTGAAAATGACGGCGTCACCGTATTGGTAAAATCTTGACTTTGCGTCTTAGAAGACACCGACTTACTGTCACCATTGGCATAGATCGACGTTAGTGTATGGATTGCATACATATGTTTCTCAAATTGTTGCGCATTCGTCGCCTCATCAGCTTGCACTAATTCCTGTTCAATCAACTGAATTACTTGTGCTTTATTCATTTAAACCTCCCCATTCTCACACCAATTTATAGGTGTTTTACCTTTACTTATTAAATAATCATTCGCCTTTGAATATGGTTTAGAACCAAAAAATCCGCGATACGCCGATAAAGGACTTGGATGTGGTGATTTAATAATATAATGTTTGGATGTATCAATTAATTTAATCTTCTGTTGTGCAGGTTTCCCCCATAATATGAACACAACATCCTCACGTTGTTTCGAAATCGCTTGAATGACTTCATCTGTAAATGTTTCCCATCCAATATCTTTATGAGAATGTGCTTCGCCTTGTCGTACCGTTAAAACGGTGTTGAGTAATAAGACGCCTTCGCGTGCCCAATCTTGTAAATGGGGTGATGTTCTGTGACATCCAATATCATCTTCTAATTCTTGGTACATATTTCTTAATGATGGTGGGAACTTAGCATTGGGTTGTACCGAGAACGCTAAACCATGCGCTTGATTTGGACCATGATAAGGATCTTGACCTAATATCACTACTTTTACATTTTCAAATGGTGTTAAATCAAAGGCTTGATAAATATTTTCTCTATCTGGGTAGACAATTTGCGTCGTATATTCTCTTTCTAAAAAATCATGCATCTCTGTAAAATCGTGTCGTTCCGTAATATCGTGAAATATTTCTGACCATTCCATCGCTTTCACCTCAAGCCATATTTTAACATAATGCGCACCTTATAAGTTATTGATTTCATCCATTACTTCAAGCTAGCACGTTGTCCGATAAACATGCTATGATTAGACATAGATTAGAAATTGTCGGGAGTGAATGTACATGGCTTTAAAAAAAGTATTAACAATTGCAGGTTCAGATACAAGTGCGGGCGCTGGTATGCAAGCTGACCTTAAAACATTTCAAGAATTAGACACATACGGCATGGTCGCTTTAACTGCTGTTGTAACGATGGATAAAGAAACTTGGTCACATGATGTGACACCTCTTCCAATGGATTTATTCGAAAAACAATTAGAAACAGTAATTTCAATTGGTCCAGATGCAGTTAAAACAGGCATGTTAGGTACACAAGAAATCATTAAACGTGCTGGTGAAGCATTTGAACAATCAGGTGCACAATATTTCGTAGTCGACCCTGTTATGGTATGTAAAGGGGAAGATGAAGTACTTAACCCAGGAAATACTGACGCAATGATCGAACATTTATTACCTAAAGCAACTGTTGTCACACCTAACTTATTTGAAGCTGGTCAACTTTCTGGTTTAGGTAAATTAACTTCTATTGAAGACATGAAAAAAGCAGCAGAAATCATCTTCAATCAAGGTGCACAACACGTTATTATTAAAGGTGGTAAAGCATTAGATCAAGATAAATCTTACGACTTATACTATGATGGCAACACATTCTATCAATTAACTACAGACATGTTCCAACAAAGCTATAACCACGGTGCAGGTTGTACGTTTGCAGCTGCTACAACAGCATACCTAGCAAA
Source organism: Staphylococcus sp. GDX8P54P (assembly GCF_017893165.1). NCBI lineage: Bacteria > Bacillati > Bacillota > Bacilli > Caryophanales > Staphylococcaceae > Staphylococcus > Staphylococcus sp. GDX8P54P. The sequence continues at coordinate 35,453 of NZ_JAESMM010000025.1, read as the reverse complement.
TGGCAAATCACCTAAAGAAGCTGTGATTAGTGCGAAAGCATTTGTTGCTTCAGCAATTAAAAACGGTTGGAAAATGAACGACTTCGTAGGTCCTGTAGATCACGGCGCATATAACCGCGTTGAACACATCGATGTAGAGGTAACAGAAGTATAATAGTAAACACTTAATTTTTATTAACTCAAACTAACCTCCTCAATAAAGTCTTTTTTAAGATCATTTATTGAGGAGGTATTTTTATTAAAGTCATTCACATTAATTTAGGCTTATTATAAATTCTAGGTATTAAGTCGTAGAAAGTGATAGGCTATACGTTGTATCCAAAGTTGGTACCTTGGGCTCATGTTTTTATTTTAAAATTGCTTTACTATATTAAGTGTAGAGAGACAAAGGAGGAATTACACATCATGATTATCTACAAGCAAAATATAGAGAATGGTATCCCAATGTACGAAATCATTACGAAAACCTTCAAGACAATTACGGTAAAATTTGATGAAACGTTTAACAAGAATGAAATCTATAAATTGCTCTCTCTACTAGAAAATGACCTTGATAACATGAAACTAAGTTATTAAGTCATTTGTACAACACGAAGTACAGTAAAAGTGTTTTCCAAATTGAGAATTCAAACAGATGAATTATTCCCAAAATTGACTTAAAAGTTCTTATGCCCCCTAATACTATTGAGTAACTTTAAAAGTCATTAATCATTCCTAAACTCACCTTATTTAAATAGCGTCAATGTTAGACAAGGATTGTCCCCCCTTGGAAGCTTAGAGCGTATCTTTAAGCTTTACTAACATTGACGCTATATTTTTGGGCATGTGCTTTTCCGTTGCAATCTGAATAAATCATAAAACGCATTGATGCACGTTTGCATCAATGCGTTATGTGATTTTACTATGCGTTTTTATTTTTCTTAGTCTTAATCCACCATAATGCTTTTTTAGGATTTGATTCATAAAATTGTAAATCTTTTTTATTATCAACATTAGGATAAGATCCTTTAAGTGATTTACCGGCAGTGCTTACATGTAGAACTGCAATCACAATAAAGCCGATAATACTAATTGCTGTTAAATAATACGCTGGTGCGTAAATATTACCAGTTGATTCAACTAACCATGAGTTCACTAAAGGTGTCGTACCTCCGAATAATGAAACGGAAACGTTAAACGTTACCGCCAATGTTCGATATCTAATATGTGTATAGAACATTGTTGGTAATGAACCAGGCATTGTTGCTTCATATGTTGATAAGAAGAAACCTAAAATAAACACACCAAGGATAATAAATGGTAATGATTGCGTATTTAATAAACTAAACGCAACGATACTTAATAATGTCAGACCACCAGTACCAATTAAGAATACCTTCTTCTCACCAATTTTATCTGCTAATTTACCGAAGAATAAAGCTAATGGAATCATAATTGCCATAACACAAGTAATTAATACACTTGTTGTCGTTTGGTCAATCTTAACAATTTGTCCTAAGTATGTCGGTAAGTAGGCAGTCACTGTATAGTTAGTTACATTGAAGAAGACAACTGCTACGAAACATACTAAGATATCTTTAAAGTAATAACGAATAATTGTAAAGAATCCTATATCGTCACGTTCTGGTGCTTGTACATCATTTTCATAAATTGGAGATTCTTCTAACTTACGACGTAAATACAGTCCAAATAAACCAAGGAATAATCCTAAGATAAATGGAATTCTCCAACCCCAAGCTTCCATTTGTGCATCACTTAAGAAGAAGCTTAATAATGCAATCATAATAGAAGCAGCAATATAACCCGATAGTGTACCAATTTCAAGACCACTACCTAAACTATTACGTTTTTTATCTGGTGAAATTTCAGCAATGTAAGTCATCGCACCTGCATATTCCCCACCAGTAGAGAAACCTTGTAACACTCTAGCAAGTAGCAAGAGCGCTGGTGCCCATAAGCCTATCGCATCATAGTTTGGTAAAATACCAATCGTTAATGTTGATAAAGCCATTAAAATAATTGTTGTAGTTAATACAACTTTACGTCCATATTTGTCACCAATAATACCAAATACGATCCCGCCTATTGGTCGTAATAGGAACGCAATTGCTAATGCGGCAAATGTAAATATTTGTTGAATTTGTGGGTTCTGTACCGGTGAAAAGAAATTCGCACCGATATACGCTGTAGTGTACGCATAGACACCAAAGTCGAACCATTCCATGGCGTTACCAATACCTGTAGCAAACACTGTTTTCTTCGCTGTTTGCCCATCGACCATGTTAATTCTATCTTTTTTAAAATCCATGACCTGTAACACTCCTTTTGTTTATGTTACATAATTATACAGACCTAATGAATGTTGTCAAATTACTAAAAATTATATTAATTTCAAAAATACAATATTATTCATATTACAGAATTTAACAATATTCTTATGTACACGCTTTCAAAATTTTAATAAAAGCAAAAAAAGTTATAATTATAAAATAATATTTTTATCAATTTCTAATTATAACTAGTTTTACCCCACCTGATTTATTCGAAACAATAATTTTATTCTTTCCAACAACTTCAAATACCACAAACTCATTGATACCAATGCTTTCAAGGTATTTAATTTTATATTTATCCCAGTGTTGATCTAACATTGAAAATACCTTTTCAACGATGAGCTGTCCTGGTACAATATCGCTATGAATTGGATTTTCATCATCAACAATTTTTAAATATTCGTCTACCAACTCCTTATTAAAAACCATATATTCCCTCCCCAGAAATAAATGTTTGTTCGATAATCATACAAGTTTTATTATTTTTATTAATTTCTAATTTAAAGATAAAACGGTTAAATTGTTTTATTTTATCACAACTTTTATACGTTAAATATGCACAATATTGCATGTCACTTTCTAAATTTTCAAATTTCTCAACATTAGTACGGACTAGTCGTATCGGCTTCCCCTTGAAAACTTGGAACATTTTAAATTTAGGCCATAGTTTAGCACACATTAATGGTGGAACGATGCCACCATACGCCATACCAATTACATTACAATAACGACGCACATCATGCTCATGAAATTCAATTGTTATCCTTTCACTGGTTCCACTTTTCAAAGAGAATTGCATTACCCATACCTCCTCCTATGCCCATCGTAGTAATTCCTAACTGCCACTTAGGCAAGTTTAATAGTCTAGCAACTAATGCTGCGCCACTTGCACCATATGGGTGTCCTGTAGCAATCGCACCACCCCATTGATTTACCTTCTCTATACATGCATGCAACTCATTTATGGATGCAAGTACTTGTGAACTAAAGGCTTCGTTAAGTTCAATCGCTTGGATATCTTCAATATTTAATTGCTGTTTCTTTAATAATTGTGAAACTGCAGGTACTGGTCCAATTCCTAGTAACGTTGGATCCACACCTGTTGTAACAGCATCTTTAAACACCATGCCATATTTCAAGCCTAATGCTATAGCTGTTTCTTTATCCATTATTAAAGCTAGCCCAGCACCATCATTCTTCATACAGCTATTTCCAACTGTTACTGTACCATTCGATATAAGCGGTCTTAATCGTTGCAAACGTGATTCAGTTAACGTTGGTTTCAAACTTTCATCTTTACACAACCACTTCCCCTTAACCTTTAAAGGGAGAATTTCACATTGTATATCACCATTATTAAAATGTGTTGTTGCCAATCGATGACTTCGTGCCGCAAATGCATCTTGATGCTGCCGAGAGATATTATAATGTTGCGCCACGTTCTCAGCTGCTTCAATCATGCTTGGATCTTGCCCTTCAGGTGCAAATGATGCGCGCTCATAAAATTGTGGCAACTGTGATTCATATACTGACTGAGGGCGTTTCATCTTCCAAGGCGCACGACTTGTACTTTCTACACCCCCTGCGATATACACGCGTCCAGCTCCACATTGCACCATTCGACACGCATAGATGATGCTTTCAAGTCCCGAACCACATTGTCGGTCCACTGTAACACCCGGAATAGTATGCTTTAAGCCAGACTCTAGTACTGCCTTTCTAGCAATATTGCCACCATTGCCTACCACATTGCCTAATACTACATCATCCACTTGATCTATAATTTCTGGAAAACTTGCCTTGATATTTTGAAAAAGTGGCACCAATAAGGCTTCAGGTTCTAAATGCTTCAACATGCCTCCGTATTTACCAAATGGTGTCCGCTTAGCCCACACAATAACTGCTTCTCTCACGATTTAAATGCCCCCTTTAAATAAAGTGCTTGTACTTTACGCCGTGCTACCTTGCCGCTATTCGTAAAAGGCAGTTTACTGACTTTCACAATCTTAGATGGTATTTCATACCTTGATAACGTTTGTTGTAAATAATGTTTCAACGTTGCATATGTGAGTGCTCGATCTCCGAGATAGATTAATACAGCAATTTCACCAAACTGACGATGTGGTTCACCAATAACAACCGCTTCTTCAATTCCATCTAATAATTTTACTTGTTGCTCTATCACACTGGGATATATATTTTTACCTCCAATAATAAGGCGATCACTTTGGCGACTCACTAAATAGAGATACTTATCTTTTACATAGGCGTAATCACCTGTCTCTATCCAACTTTGAGGTTGCACCACTCCAGCATTAACATAGCCTGAATAAGTCATATTACTTTGAACCTTTAACAATCCAATGTGTCGTTCATCTTGTTCTTTAAGTTGAATTGAAACATTCGAAAACACCTGTCCGACCGAATGCGTTGGCGCTGTTTGATTAAAGTTATATGTAATAAAGCTTGCTTCCGATGTTCCAAAGAACTCAATGATGTTGGCGTGTTCATACTGTTGTGTCACTGCTTTAAACAATGGTTCTGATAATTTCGAACCACTACACAATATAGATGTAATACATGTTAATTTCGATTCAGTAGTTAATAATTGATGTAACATTGTTGGCACAAGAAATAACGCTATATTGGAATATTGTTGCCTTAATATTGGTATCAAGCGATATGTGTTAAATTGTCTTTGTCCAATAAATGTTCTTCCCGAATAAAGCGCGTAGATGCAAGTGTACAATGATAATGAATGCGCGAGTGGACCAGGCGCAACTAAAATTTTTTCCTGGTTAAGTAATAATGCTTCATTTTCTTTAAATGATGCAATCCATGAAAGTTCATTTCGATAATATGCCTTAGGTAGCCCTGTAGTTCCTGAGGTGAAGCCAATATGTAGTATATGTTCTACCTTCGCTTGTTCATTTATATATTGATCATATGTCCCATACGATACAGTCGGTTTAAAGTTGGCGATAGCTGTGGCGATATATTCAATGTGATACGTCTCTATGAGTTCATCAATTGTTGCTTGCGTCCACTTGACATCTATAAAGCACGGCAAACCGCCCATCATTAAAACAATAAAATAATTAGTCATATTCGTTATAGGCGAGTCACTCAACAAGCCTACCCTACATCCACTTTGAAACATTGGCAACGTCAACGTGTAGTCGCATATATTTTGGTATAACGTCTCATAACTTAATCTTTCATCATCAATTTGAAGCGCAATAGACTGTGGTTGTACTTGAGCGTAATATTCAAGTCGCTTTAAAATTTCTAGCATCATATGACCTCTTTCGACCTTTAATGTTAACTTATTTTTATATTATGTTAACATTTATTCAAGTTAAATTCTCTTATATTTAAATGAAAATTTGTATTGCGCTATAAATCACACTATAAAAAACCTTCCAAAATTGCATAAGGAAGGTTAATAAAATTTAAAAGCTAATTTAATTAATTTTTAATGGTACTTCAAAGTAAAAATGATCATCTCGACCATTAATGATATCTAGCTTTCCACTATATTGCTCCAACATTTTTCTACAATGATTAAATTCTAATTCAGTAAGAAAGCGTGGTTGCCAGAACGTTTCTAGATTATTCCCATAAATCGGATATAGCTTTAGTTTCAATTGATTATTAGAACTTATAATTAATTGTGCTATAAAACTATATGGTGGTACATATCTTTGGTCATATTCCCCATTACTATTAAATACACCATTACCAATACTATACACTACAGTCGTATCATTTATATATTCAATTTTTTGCATCATATGTGCGCCGTGGCCAATAATTAGGTCTACCCCAGCCTGTTGCAACATTTTTGCATATTCTCGTTGTTTAGCATGAACACTCCCGAAATCGACACCCCAATGTGCGATAACAATCACTTTGGATCCACTATCTTTCATTTCACGAATTTTTTCATATAAGAAGGGATTTAAACATGCTACTCCAGGTTCATTACCTATTGCATAAAAATCATATTCACGATGCATTGGTCGTCTATACCAATATGCATTAAATATCGCATAATTTTGATTGTTAACTATAATATTAAATGGTTTCTCTGCTTCATTCTGATTTATAGCTGCACCAATTGTTGAAATTCCATTTAAATTAAAATGATTCACTGTACGTTCTAACCCTTCTACACCACAATCCATTAAATGATTATTGGCTAACGTAGCTAATTGTATATTTTCTTTTTTTAGTGTTTCAACTGTATGTACTTCAGAAGCATTTAAAACAAATGGCTTTCTTTGTTTCAGATAATCGTTTTTATCGTCGGAAATTGCTGCTTCGAAATTACAAACATTAAAATCTCCTTTTTCTAAAATGTCACGAATACCCTCAAAACTGTAATGTCGATTTTTCAATGTTAAGGCGTCATCAATACCTTTACGTCGACGTCTTTCTGTATAAAATTCTCCGAAATATGTGTCACCTATGATATTGATGGTATATGGTGTATCCCGATTTTCACTAATTGTTTCACTTTCTGAAGATTGTAGTTCATTTTGAGTAACTTGCATAATGGAATTGTAAATCAATGCATCTCGGTGGAACGCATCTCGCGCCCCAATAACTACAGTTATATACTCTTCACCATCGATTTTTGATAATATTGCTCCTATTGAATGTTCTTGTCCATAAAAAATCCCATGTGAAGCAATTCCATAACTAAATAAATTTGATTCTGATTTATAAAGTTTATTTTTAAATACATAATTATTTCTTGATAAAATATCTTTAATGAATGGATATTTATTAAAGAGTAATTTACTTGCTAAATATAAATCCTCTAGCGTTAAATGCTGACGTTTACCTTTAATACGTCTACCAGTAATATTAAGCGCACTTTCTGAATGAGCACCAATCATTTGTGCAGATTTTTTAATTACTTCTAAACTTTCTTTATTCGAACCTTTAACAGTATTTGCCAACATCAAAATTGCATTAGGAGAAGATGTAACAATTGCAGCAGACAATAAATCATTTAAAGTAATTTCATCATTTTGCTTCAAGGGAATCGCTCTAGAATTTACACTTTCTCTAATTGCTTGTCTATCGGGCTTATAAGTTTGATGCAACTCTAGTTGATTGGCAAAGATTAAATCTAAGATATGATTAATTAACAATATTCCGCCAATTCCTTGATTTTGAACTACATCTTGTTTACCGATACTTGCAACTTTTATTCCTGACTTAACATTATATGTAGCAACACCATAACCATTACTAGGTATTGTATTTGTTAACTTAAACTGTACTCCTTTTGTTGTATATGAAATAATTTTACTCTTAACATTCTTAAAATCACTATTTCTAACAGAACCTTTAATTAAAACTAAGTCATCATTCTGAATGATATTAGCAACTTCAATTGCTAATTGATCTGCATTTTCATAATAACCTCCAATAATTTCTTTAGGTAATTTTTTCATAGCATATTTCATTTCTTTACCATGACCAAATACAATGTCAATATTTGCTTTAATGAGTTCATCGGCTATAAGTTCATGTTGTCTTTTAGCTTCTTGTGGATCCAAACCTATAATTCGTCCTAATACCGCTATCGTTTTACCTTTGTAAAATTTAGACTTTTTTTTCAATACTCGAATACCTTCAAGCATAGAGATTCCCATAGCATTCCAAGCATCGTTAATTAATGTAAAATTATCGCCACTCTTTGTGGTATATTCCTCAAAATTCTGTACCCCCATATTAGGCTTATATTGTTCTAAACGAGAAAGTACACTTTGACAAGATATTCCTAACAGTTTAATGATTGTTAATGCACCTACAATGTTTTGAATCATTGCTTCTCCTGACAATTGTGTATCGAATGATATGTTTTCTCCCATAATATAAGCATCTACGTGTGAATGGAATTTAAATTCTTCATATCTTATTACATAAGCATCTGAATCCTTATTAAAACCATAAGTAATAATATTTTTATTGTATTGTTTTACTGTCTGAACAACAGTTTCATACTCATTCATATCTCGATTAACCACTACATTCCCTAAATGATTCATTCCTTCAGCAATTTTTGATTTTAATACTGCTATTTCATGAGCATTTTTCTCCTGCCCACCATCAATCGATGTAATCATTGCAATATCTGGAACGAATGTCTTAGCAATCCCACCATTTCTCATCCATAAACTTGACACTGCAACTTCTAATACTAAATAGTCTGGTTGATTTATAGCATTTGCAATAGTTAGAGGAACTCCAGTTCTAGTGTTATGATTACCTCTTGTCGCATTAACAGAATAATTTTCACTTAATAACTCTTTTAATAAAGATTTACAAGTAGATTTACCTGCTGTTCCAGTAATTTCAATCGTTTTCCCCTTAAATACTTCGTAAGAAAATTGCCCTAACTTGCGTATCGCACTATATGTATCATTCATGATGAATTGCGGAATATTCTCATTTAAATCTTCAATAGGACGGCGTGCAATAACACCACTCATATACGTCTCATATTCTTTCAAATTTTGATGTGTATCATTCCAACCTGCATAAATCCCAGTATTTCCAGAACCTCTGTGCCAAGTCTCTGAATCTATCGCTATAAATAGTGTTTTATAGCCATCATGACTATAATTCTTTATTTGTTGTTTATTAATATCAATATTATCTACATACCATCCATCTTGGGGTTTTCGATACCAATATCCTTCTAATAACTGTTCAATTAACTTTTTATTATATACCATTTCCCTCATCCTATCGCCTTTAGTAATGATTCATTATCTATTGTTAAAAATCACATTAAATTCATTTCATTCTTTAGTTAATTAAAACTAATTTTTATAAGTATTTTACATAGTTGATATTAAAATTAATATTTAAATATATACATAATACACTATTTATTATATATACTTGTTACATTCATTTGTAGCTAAATTTCTAAACTCTTTTTAATATTCCTATTTATATAAAAATAGGACTGAGACATTTTTTAATATCCCAGTCCTCAAATATTTATTTATTCTAAATTAGCATGATTATTTTGCATTTCTTCTTCATTAATATTAAAGGTTTCCATCAATCCTAATACAACACTATCTAAGAATAATAATGAGGATTGTTCAAATAAACTGCCTAGCGGTTGTTCAGAACCTTCAACATCATATTTTGTACCTGCAGGTAATTCAATAACTGTTTCCGCTAAGTCGCCAATCGGAGAATCAGGGTTTGTTGTTAATAATACAACTTTAGCACCTACTGATTGTGCCTTTTCAGCTAATAAACGTAAATGCTCAGTTGAACCTGACCCAGACAAAATCACAAACAAGTCATGTTCTCTAATAGATGGCGTTGTTGATTCACCTACGACAAATGCGTCTTTACCTAATTGATTCAATCGCATTGCGAAACTATTCGCCATAAAACCTGAACGCCCTTTGCCGGCAGTGAATATTCTTTGCGCACCATTCACATCATTAGCAAAACGATCATACTGTTCGTCTTGTACGTGTGATAATGTACGGTCTAATTCTTCAAGAATTAATTTATAATTTGTAAATTGAGACATGCTTATTTACCTTCAATCGCTTCACGACATTGTTTTGCTGCTTCAACAGGGTCATCTGCATTAGCAATACCGCCACCAACAATGACTAAATCAGGGTTTTCTGCTACGATGTCTTTAATTGTTTCTGGTTTAATACCGCCAGCTACTGCTACTTTAGAATTCTTAATTACAGATTTAACAGTGCGTAAGCTATCTAATGGAGATTGACCTTCAGCTTGTAAGTCATAACCCGTGTGTACTGCAATATAGTCAGCACCCATTTCATCTAATTCTTTCGCACGTTTTTCTAAATCTTGAACTGCAATCATATCAACTAATAATTGTTTGTCATGTTTATGCGCTTCTTCAACTGCTGCTTTAATTGAAGCGTCTTCAGCTACACCTAAGATGGTAACTACATCTGCACCAAATTTAATGGCTTGGCTTACTTCGTAGTCTGCTGCATCCATAATTTTAAGGTCTGCTAACACTTTAGCATTATTAATATTTTCATTTAAATGTTGAACTGCCGGTAAACCTTCATTGATAACAATTGGTGTACCAATTTCTACGATATCTACATATTCCTCAACTTTTTTAGCTAACTCTGCTGCTTCCTCTTTATTTAATAAATCGATTGCTAATTGTAATTCCAATGCAAACATCCTTTCGTAACTAAAGTCATATATCTTCAGTTCTTAGTTTTATCTTTCACATTTATTAGTCTACCCGTCTTCTATCTTTTTAAACGATATAACTTCATCAAACTTTTATCTTATTTTTTATAAAAGCCCTTACAGTAATTCAACTATTTAAAGGTATAATTACCATTTTTTCTGAATAAATTGAGCAGAGATGTACAATTAGTCCCATCTTTTTAGTAAAATAAATAGATAAACATATTGTATGGTTGCAAGGAGTGAAAGTGTTGGAACCCATTAACGCTGAAGAAGTACAACAATTATTAACATCATTCGAAAATAAACCTGTATACCTACACGTTGAAACGACTAATGGTGCGTATGCGAACCATTTCGATCAACGTGTCTTTAATGCGGGAACTTTTTTAAGGAATATACAAGTCACGTATGAACATGCACAACTTAAAGGTGGAGAGAAAGACCCTTATAGAGTTGGTCTAAAACTCCGCGATGGTGGTTGGGTTTACGTTCAAGGGCTAACGCATTATGAAATCAATGACAACAATGAATTTTTAATCGCAGGATTTAACTACGAAGGACAATTGGCTGCCACAATCGAAATCAGTGAAAAGCCATTTACAGTATAGAGGAGGTTTATTCATGAAAGATGAAAGACACGTGTTAATGATATTTCCACACCCTGATGATGAGACCTTCTCATCAGCTGGAACGATTGCCAGTTATATCGATAAGGGCATCCCTGTCACTTACGCATGCCTAACATTAGGACAAATGGGACGTAATTTAGGTAATCCTCCTTTTGCAACTAGAGAATCACTACCTGATATTCGCGAGCGTGAATTAGAAGAAGCCATGAAAATCATTGGCATCACTGATTTACGTAAAATGGGGTTACGTGATAAAACAGTTGAATTTGAGCCTCATGAACAAATGGATGACATGGTAAAAAATTTGATTGAAGAAACCAATCCATCAGTGATTATTTCTTTCTATCCTAAATTTGCCGTACATCCCGATCATGAAGCAACAGCCGAGGCTGTAGTAAGAACCGTAGGACAAATGCCTAAGGATGAACGACCACGATTACAACTTGTAGCGTTTAGTAATGATGCACCAGACATACTAGGCGAACCAGATATATTAAATGACATTCGTGCATATCGAGATTTAAAATTGAAAGCTTTCGAAGCACATGCATCTCAAACTGGTCCATTTTTAAAACAATTAGCAAGTCCAGAAGTCGGTGGCGAAACGCAAAATTTCTTAGACGTCGAACCATATTGGACATATCACTTTGAATCTTAAGGGGAGGTAAACAATGACTGAATTTGATTTATCTACACGTGAGGGTCGTTGGAAACACTTTGGCTCAGTTGACCCAATCGAAGGTACTAAACCAACAACTAAAAATGAAATGACTGACTTACAAAGCACACATAAAAATTTCTTATTTGAAATTGAAGAAGTCGGTATTAAAAACTTAATTTATCCTGTGAACATCGATCGCTTCCAAACAGCGGGGCGCTTTAGCTTCTCAACGAGTTTAAATAAGGATGAAAAAGGAATTAATATGAGCCGTATTCTAGAAAGCGTGGAGAAACATTATAACAACGGCTTAGAATTAAATTTCGATACACTTTATCAGGTATTACGTACATTACAAACGAATATGAAACAGAATTCAGCAGGTGTTGATGTTTCAGGTAAATGGTTCTTTGACCGCTTCAGTCCAGTTACAAATATTAAAGCAGTAGGCAATGCCGATGTAACTTATGGTTTAGCTATTGAACAAGACCAAATTACACGTAAAGAAATTACAATTGAAGCAACTGTAACAACGTTATGCCCTTGTTCAAAAGAAATCAGTGAATATTCTGCACATAATCAACGTGGCGTTGTCACTGTTAAAGTTTATTTAGATAAAAATAATCAAGTGCTAGACGATTATAAAGAGCGAATTTTAGATGCTATGGAAGCAAATGCAAGTTCAATATTATACCCTATCTTAAAACGTCCGGATGAGAAGCGTGTGACAGAACGTGCTTATGAAAATCCACGTTTCGTCGAAGATTTAATTCGTCTAATTGCTGCTGACTTAGTAGAATTTGATTGGATAGAAGGCTTTGATATTGAATGTCGTAATGAAGAATCTATCCACCAACATGATGCATTCGCGAAATTAAAATATAGAAAATAATTGACATATATAAACAAACATGGCAGTTGCCACACGTTCGAGTGTGATAACTGCCATGTTTTATGTTTATATATTATTGCTTCGCCATTTTCTTTTCACCTGGTTTAACAAAGCACATAGCTACAACACTGATTAGTGATGCTATAACCGCTGACACAAACATAGAAGTGTAACCATAACTTGCGACAAGGTACCCTGTTAATGTCGGTGCGATAACAGTCGCTGAGTTAACAAAGAAGTGTGTTATACCACCATAAGTACCTGTCTTATTCGGTGCAGTATCGATAATTACAGACCAGTACACACCATTAGGTAAGAAAATGAAGGCATTTCCTATCATCATTAGAAGCATAATTGCGACAATACTATGTGTAAATGGAATGATTAAGAAACAAATTGCTGCACAAATCATGCCAGCGATCGCAAAATATGAACGGGCGATACGTAAATTCCCCGTTTTATGACGTAACCAGTCAGATATATGACCGCCAAAATAAATCGTGAAACATGCTCCAATCCACGGCACCATACCTAAATACCAAAGTGAATGAATTTCAAAATGATACTCATCTTGTAGATACTTTGGTGTCCAAGTTAAAATTAAAAAGTTAACATATTGGAAACCAAAATACCCAAACATATTACCAACCAATGTCGGACTTTTAAAGAAATGGTACCACTTTTCATCCTTAATATCTTCCGTTTCAACTGTCTTTTCTACATTTAAACTATCTTCCGTCGAACGAATTTCTTTCAATTCTGCTTCGGAAACACGCTTATTATCTTCGGGATAATCAGTAAATACAAATGCCCAAATGACTACCCATACTAAGCCTAATGCACCTAAAATCATGAATAATAATCTCCAGCTCGCAATCGTCAAGAAACCAGAAACAATCGGAGCAGTAATTAATGCACCAAGCGGCACGCCTATAAGTCCAAGTGCTGATAATAATCCACGTTCTTTAGGCGCAGCCCAGTTCGCGTTTGTCTTACTAATAATTGAGAATACCGGACCCTCTGCAACACCAAATAGTACTCTAAGCAATCCAAACCCTACTAACGCTGAACCTCCGAAAATTGCCATACCTATCTCTCCAGCATATGCCATTCCCATTTCAGCTATTGACCATGCTGTACCAGCGATAATCCAAACAAACTTTGGCCCCTTCTTATCAGCTGTTAATCCACCAATCAGTGATCCAAGCATATAGCCATAACCAAAGTAGCCTAGAATTTTACCCCAAGCGATTGTATCAAAGCCATATTCACTGATAATATCCTTTTGTGCGTATGAAATCGCGCCCCTGTCAATGTAATTAATCATTGTCATAATAATGATCATCGTAATAATAAAGTATCTGTATTTCTTCATTTCAGCCCCCACCCTTTGTAAGAAAAATTACTTTACTATGATATTTTATCATATTTTTTGTAAGCGTTATCACAAGGGCTTGAATAAATGAAAATTAAATATTTCTTGTTTATTGGCAATATTATCTTTGGTTATAATTAAAGCAATTTCTTTATTTGGAGAAAATGGGCTGACCCCAATTAGTGGGAATTATATAAAAACATTTTCGTTGAATTCATATTAAAATGAATCATACGGAGGTGTTTTTTCTATGAAAAGAGTATCTTATTCAGTAGAAACAAAGTATAAAGCAGTTGAAATGAAAATAGCTGGTTTTTCGACAAAAGAAATTATGAAAGAATTAAATATTAAAAATAGAACACAAGTGGAAACTTGGTGGCGATGGTATCGAAATGATGAAAGTTATAGATTTTCACAACACATTGGAAAACAATATACCTACGGTAAAGGATTAGAGGAATTATCAGAAGTAGAACGATTAAAATTAGAAAATAAGAGAAAAGATATAGAATTGGATATTTTAAAAAAGTACAAGGCATTGGAAAGGAAGTGGTACCAGCAGTAATCATAGATTTAGTGGAGCAATTAAAAGTAAAATATTCAATCAAATTGATACTAGAAGTATTAAACATATCTAAATCAACATATTACCGATGGAAAAACAAAACCCATAAAAATGATACCGTAACACAAAAAGTCATTGAATTATGTGAAGCTAATCACTATACATACGGTTATCGTAAGATTACAGCTTTGATTAATCAGTGTTATACATCACCAATTAATCATAAGAGAGTACAGAGAATTATGCAGGAGCATCAATTGAACTGCCGAGTTAGACCTAAAAAGACGACAAGAATAGGTAAACCATATTATAAAACAGACAATTTATTACAAAGACAATTTAAAGCGAGTCGTCCCATGGAAGTATTAACAACCGATATTACTTATTTACCATTTGGTCATTCTATGTTGTATTTATCTTCGATAATGGATATTTATAACGGAGAAATTGTAGCGTATAAAATAGGTGATAAACAAGACCAAAGTTTAGTTAATGATACATTAAATCAGATCGATATACCTGAGGATTGTATATTACATAGTGATCAAGGTAGTGTTTATACATCCTATGCTTATTATCAATTATGCGAAGAAAAAGGCATTATCAGAAGTATGTCCCGAAAGGGAACACCTGCCGATAACGCCCCGATAGAAGTTTCCATTCCTCACTAAAGTCTGAAACTTTCTACATAAACAATGAGCTTAATAGCCCTAATCACATTGTAATAGATATTGTCGAAAAGTACATTAAAAACTATAATAATAATCGAATTCAACAAAAACTAGGCTACTTATCCCCTGTAAAATACAGAGAATTAGCAGCCTAGAGCATAGTGTTTTTATTAAGTTCCCATTTAAGGGGTTCAGTGCCAAAAATACGCAGTCTTTTTGTTTTTTACAAATTTATAAATTGTCTCAAAATCATCTATTTCATTTGTTTCGCCATTATGAGCACCCTTTAACTCTCCACCTATAATATGATAAATATTTCCAATTGTTAGCATAATCACTACCTACCCTTTGAATGCCTTTTGGTACTGTACATACCCTGATAGATAATGCTCAATATCATCAATACGGACACGATAACCATGGTGTTTAATAAAGAAACTTCCTAAAATTCTAGATGGATTTTTAAAGTACATTGCAGTTTCAGGGTAAAAGAAGCCAACTCTTTGATAATCTGCTCTAATATCAATAACTTCTTTTAAATATTGCTCATCTATCAAATGATTTACTAATTCCCCATAACCAGTTTCTTTGGCTTTTTGTACTAATCTATAAGTAGCCATTAACATTTCCAAGAATGTTGGGAAAGTAGTTTCACGATTTTTAATATAATCTAGATACGTATTCACATTTTTTATACCAAATTCAAAATATTTTTCTTGAGGGTTAATTTGAATTAATTCATTTGTACAATAACCTAGCCAATGATCATGATATTGCCAATATTTCTTCTCAATGAAACGATCCATTAAATTTTCTACAGTTTTCAACCATACTTTATTATTATCTCTTTGATATAGTCTCAACAGAGCAAGCGCAGCTTCACCATCATAATAAATAATTCTGAATTTCTCTTTTACGCTTAAATCAGGATAATTCAATAAGTGCGTCGTTTCATACGTATCTTCATCAATCATTGAAAGAATACCTTTCGCTACTTTTTGAGCAGCTTCAAGATATTTAGGATTATTCTCATATTTTAAATATTCACATATAGCGAATATAAATGAAGCATTTTGCCCTAATTTAATTTCATTAGCATCTTCCGTATCATCATAGATATATGCTTTATCTTCAACTTCAAGTAATTGATTTGAAATAACATAATCAATTGCCTTTTCAACAGGTTGTAAACTTTTGCCTATATAGGCTAATCCTTCTATTAACGCATATGTAGAAGATGAATGCCTTAAAATATTGTAAAATCCAATTTCATTATCAAAATGTGGGAAATATCCATAAATATACTTACCATTATCTAACAACATATTCTGTAAAAAATTAGTGCTACTTTCAATTAATTGATCAATTTCATTCTCTAAATGGTCTACTTTTCTTAAACCTTTTCTATAACCGTTGCTGTATAGTTCATATACTTTCTCATTACCTATGAAGAAACCATGTGTATAAAATTTAACAACTTCTTTTTCATTATAAAATTCACTAGAAAATGCCTTTTTATTAGTCGTATATTTACGTAAATAATTATTAATATTTTTTTCAGAAAGAAATAATTCTTTAGTAGAATTATCTGGTCGAACAAAAGCATTCGCATTAATTTCTTCAGGTAACACTGCTAGATTCCATTGACTATCAAATGCTATACCAAAATCCACATAATTACGTCTTGTATTAATCAATTCTTTTTTTAATTCTTTAAATAGAACTTTTTCTGTTGACGTAACAATATCTAATTTAATCCACTCTGGAAACTGACCTGTCTTCTTTTTAAATTTAAGTGCTAATTTCGAAATATCTTGCTTAAGATAATTAGTTTTTTTGATTAATTTAACTTGGGCTTTGATGTTAGGTTTACCCAAACTTATAAAAACATAATTATTAATTTCGCTTTTATCATTTACTTCGGTTAATAAATTTTCTAATTTATATTCAAAATCCATAGTTTCCTCCTTATTTATAAATATTTATCCTATTTCCATTAATTTATATCATAGTATTTAAAATAAAACCAGGCCATAGAAGGCCTGGTTTTAAATTTCATTGTGTAAATATGAAGTCTACCTATTATTTTTCTTCATTATTTTTGTTTTTACGACGTCTGCCCACTAAGAATAATCCACCAAGTGTAGCGAATAATGAACCAAATAATGTGCCATTAGTTTGATTTTCATTACCAGTATCAGGCAATTCTTTACTATTTGATTTATCTGCTTTGTCATTATTATCTTTATCGGCATCAGCATCACTGTCGGCATCGCTATCTGCGTCAGCGTCGGCATCAGAATCGGCATCCGCATCAGAATCGGCATCGGCGTCAGCGTCGGCATCAGAATCGGCATCCGCATCAGAATCGGCGTCAGCGTCGGCATCAGAATCGGCATCGGCGTCAGCGTCGGCATCGCTATCTGCGTCGGCGTCGGCATCAGAATCGGCGTCAGCGTCGGCATCAGAATCGGCATCGGCATCGGCATCAGAATCGGCGTCAGCGTCGGCATCAGAATCGGCATCGGCGTCGGCATCACTATCCGCATCGGCGTCGGCATCAGAATCGGCATCGGCGTCAGCATCAGAATCGGCATCGGCGTCAGCATCAGAATCGGCATCGGCGTCGGCGTCGGCATCTGCATCGGCGTCGGCATCACTATCCGCATCGGCGTCGGCATCCGCGTCGGCGTCAGCATCAGAATCGGCATCAGCATCCGCGTCGGCATCAGAATCGGCATCAGCATCCGCATCGGCATCGCTATCTGCGTCTGCGTCGGCATCAGAATCGGCGTCAGCGTCGGCATCAGAATCGGCATCAGCATCCGCATCGGCGTCAGCGTCGGCATCCGCATCGGCATCACTATCCGCATCGGCGTCGGCATCAGAATCGGCATCGGCGTCAGCATCAGAATCGGCATCGGCGTCGGCATCGCTATCTGCGTCGGCGTCGGCATCAGCATCCGCATCGGCGTCAGCATCCGCGTCGGCGTCAGCATCAGAATCGGCATCAGCATCCGCGTCGGCATCAGAATCGGCATCCGCATCCGCATCGGCATCGCTATCTGCGTCTGCGTCAGCATCAGAATCGGCGTCGGCGTCGGCATCAGAATCGGCATCCGCATCCGCATCGGCGTCAGCGTCGGCATCCGCATCGGCATCGGCATCGGCGTCGGCATCCGCATCGGCATCGGCGTCTGCATCGGCGTCGGCATCCGCATCGGCATCGGCGTCGGCATCGGCATCACTATCCGCATCGGCGTCGGCATCCGCGTCGGCGTCAGCGTCGGCATCCGCGTCACTATCTGCGTCGGCATCGCTATCTGCGTCGGCATCCGCATCCGCGTCACTATCTGCGTCCGCATCCGCGTCAGCGTCGGCATCCGCATCCGCGTCAGCATCACTATCTGCGTCGGCGTCAGCATCAGAATCGGCATCTGCGTCAGCATCAGAATCGGCATCGCTGTCTGCGTCGGCATCCGCGTCAGCGTCGGCATCCGCATCACTGTCTGCATCGGCATCCGCATCGGCGTCAGCATCCGCATCGGCGTCGGCATCCGCATCGGCGTCAGCATCGGCGTCGGCGTCTGCATCGGCGTCTGCATCAGAATCGGCATCGGCGTCTGCATCAGAATCGGCATCGGCGTCGGCATCCGCATCCGCATCGGCGTCAGCATCCGCATCGGCGTCGGCATCCGCATCGGCGTCAGCATCTGCATCGGCGTCAGCGTCAGCATCCGCATCTGCATCGCTATCATCATCGAAGTATCCATTATCAATACTGAAGTCATCATGATCAGTAATTGTTACACGTACTTCTTCACCATCAGCATCTTTTTCATCATCACTACTTGAGTTTGTAGTTGTTTGAGTTAAGCCTTCAGGCTTTTCAAAATGTACAATATAGTCTCCACTATCTAAATCATCAAAGCGATACTTACCATTTTCATCTGTTGTTGTTGTTTTTAATACGTTACCATTACCATCTTTTAATGTAACTGTTACGCCTGGAATGCCTTTTTCATCAGAATCTTGAACACCATCTTTGTTAGTGTCTTTCCATACATAGTCACCTAAACTATATTTTGGAGTTTTATAGAAGCCACTATCTAATGTCCAGTTATCAGCACCATTAATTGTTCCTTTAGCAATTAAACCATCAGAATCTGTTGCATCATTATTACCCGTATCAACCTTAGTTGGTGTATAACCTTTAGGAGTTGTGAATTCAACAGTATAATCGCCATTTTGTAAATTATTAAATTGATATTTACCATTAGCATCAGTTGTTGTACGATCTAATTCATTACCATTTTTATCTCTTAGAGTAACATACACTCCTTGAATGCCTTTTTCATTTGAATCTTGAATGCCATCTTTATTTGTATCTTCCCAGACATAGTCACCTAATGAATATCTCTTTAAATCTCCCTCTGCAGTTGACGAACCTTGAGCAAGTGAATATGAATTTCTATGAGTATAATTTTGTACATCGGTTTGCAATGTATAGTCAATTCTGCCATTAGTAGCAGATGATTCACTATCTGGATTAGCAACTTGTTGGATGATATATTGTTTATTGCTAGCTGTCGTTCCATCTAATAAAGTTAAAGTTGCTGTCGTATTATTATTACTATAAGTCACCTTAAAATTATTTGTAACATCTTTAAGACCTGAAGTTACTGGAGTGAAACTATCAGCAAACTGATTTTGATTTGTTACTTCATAGATTTTAAAATTATTTGCATTAGGATCAAATTTATAGCCTGTTAATTGACTTACTAACACTTCTTTTTTGAAATTATTCTTAGGTTGATTGACATATACAGTCATATGTCGTGCTAATGTATCAGGATCAATATAATTTGTACCTGCAACTAGTGTATTCCCTTTTTTATTACCATAATCCACAGTAATATTTTCTGAATATTTATCATTACCTAGTGTAACGTCCATTGGATACGTAGCTTTATCAGTATTAGCATTTTCGCGTTTAGAAAATGTAACTTGTTCGAAACTTCCTTTGATATTATCATACTGATCTACATAGTTAGTAAATGTATAAGTAGTAGAATTTGTAGCACTATTATATATACCTTTCGCAATTAAATTGCCATTAGCATTATACAATTTCTGTTCTGTAGAAGGTAAACGTACTGAACCGGGACGGTAATAATTTCCATATTGGAAAGTAAATGTATCTCCTTCATGCACATCATCATCGACTGTATAATCCGCTTTCAACTTTAATACAGCCCCTGAAGTCGCCCAAAACTCCTCTTGTCCAGTATTTTTATTAATATTTGGTGGATTAATCTCTATATCAATATTTGAAAAATGAACCTTGTCATTAACATTTTGGCCAGTTGAAACTGCCGCTAATCTTCTAAGTTTTGATAAAGGACTTGCAGTATTAGAAGTTGTTCTTACATTAGTTGCTAGAGGCTCAGTTGCTGATAATGCCTGAATACCATAATCATTCTTGTTTGTGTCATTAGCTAACGCTGCTTTCAAAATTTCATTATTTAACTCATCTTCTGATAAGCCTTCTAAATCACTATTATTTGCAACGATTTTTTCAATATTAGCTGCATTTTTTTCATCTATATTTAATTCATCTAAATTTTGTTTAGTATAACTAACTTTGTCATTAACTGAACTATTTGCATCAATATTTACTGATTGGTTTTGCTTTTCTATGTCTTTAGAATTTTCTTGTTTTGTTGCTGTTTCTTCTGTGCTAGCTTCTTTTGTTGCTGTTTCTTCTGTGCTAGCTTCTTTTGTTGCTGCTTCTTTTGTGTTATTTTCTTTTGTTGCTGCTTCTTCTGTGCTAGCTTCTTTTGTTGCTACTTC